>DATMSF010000196.1:0-2021 GCA_035565535.1 Aeromicrobium sp. | reverse complement strand
TCGAAGGGGGCGACGTCGTCCCGGCGACCTGGGCCTGTGTGGTCAGTGCGCGTTCGGCCCACCAGGCCGCTGGTCGACGCGGCCCCGCAGTCCGGCCTGCTGCACCACGCGTTGGATCGTCAGGTCGCGGCCGTCGGGGTCACCGATGAACCGGATGTCGCGCAGTCCTTGGGACTGAGCGGCCGACTCGAAGACGAAGTGCCCGTACCCCAGCATCCGGCCGAGCAGGGGCTTGTCGACCGTGATGTCGAGGATACGACTGATCGGCATCGTCGCGATGCGGACCGAGAAGACGCCGCTGGCCCGGAACACGCGCATGTTGGTGATGACGAAGACGTCCCGGTGCTCGCGCAGCACCACGTACAGCGCGTGAAGGGCGAGCACCAGAGCACCGACCATGAAGAACCAGCCCCACTCGATGGGCCCGACCAGCGCCAGCAGCCACAGCGCCACGACGCCGACGGCTTCGAGCGTGGCGAACCAGTAGACGACCGGATGCTTGCGGACCAGGTCGATGACGTGCTCACCCTCGTCGGACAGCAGATGGGCCTCGACCTGCTGCTCGGGCAGCCGATCCAGCAGCCAGCGCAACATGTGACTACGAGATCAGCTCGTTGACGAAGACGCCGACTTGCTCAAATCCCTCGATCACGGCCCCCGCGGCGTTGCTGATCGCTTCGGCGGCCCCTTCAGGCGCCGTCAACAGGTAATAGACGCCGAACCCGATGACGAGCAGCGTGACGACCTTTTTCAGCACCTGTCCATCCTGTCGCACAGCGCCGCGAAAGTGACGGACCGACGCGGCGAGTCGTCTCCCGGGACCAACCCCCAAATTTTGCGGGGTGATGCACCGGTCTCGGGCCTTGGACCCGTGCACGACCCCGCAAAATTCGGGGGTTCAGGCCAGGTCGGCGACGAGTTGGTCGGCCGCGGTGTAGGGGTCGCAGGTGCCGGCCAGGACGTCATGGGCCAGGTCGTCCAGGCTTGAGCCGTTGCGTCGCTGCTCGAAACGATCCTGGACGACCGACAGCGCGAGCGCCTCGATCTCACGCCGGACGCGGGCCAGACGCCGGCGACCGAGCTCGCCCGAGCGCTCCAGGTGCGCGCGGTGGGCGTCGATCTGCTCGACCAGCTCGTCGACGCCCTCGGCCTTCGTGGCCACCGTCATGACGACGGGCGGGTGCCAGGCTCCTTCGGCACGATCGGTCATCGAGATGACCGTCCGGATCTCCCGACGTGTCGTGTTGGCCCCGTCACGGTCGGCCTTGTTGACCACGAAGATGTCGCCGATCTCCAAGATCCCCGCCTTCGCGGCCTGGATGCCGTCGCCCATCCCCGGCGCCAGCAGCACCAGCGAGGTGTCAGCGATCCCCGCGATCTCCACCTCGGACTGACCGACGCCGACGGTCTCCACCAGCACCACGTCGCAGCCGGCGGCGTCGAAGACCCGCAGCGCCTGCGGGGCGGACGCGGACAAACCGCCCAGGTGTCCGCGGCTGGCCATCGACCGGATGTACACGCCGTCGTCCGTCGCGTGCTCCTGCATGCGGATCCGATCACCCAGCAGGGCGCCACCGGTGAATGGTGACGACGGATCGACCGCGAGGACGCCGACCTTCCGGCCCGTCGCCCGCAGCGCCGTCACCAACGCCGAGGTCGACGTCGACTTCCCGACGCCGGGCGAACCCGTGATGCCGACGACGTGGGCCCGGCCCGCCGTCGCGGCCAACGCGGCGCTGATCGGCCGGGCGTGCTCGGTCCGGTCCTCGATCAGCGAGATGAGCCGGGCGACAGCGCGAGGCCGCCCCCCGTCCACCACCTCCGCGATGAGCGCGGAGACGTCGTCGGAGGGGCGGCCCACGGAGCTGACTTCAGATGCGGTCAGGCCTTGGGCACGCGCACGATCAGCGCGTCGCCCTGCCCGCCACCGCCGCAGAGGGCAGCCACGCCCACGCCGCCACCGCGACGCTTGAGCTCGTTGGCCAGGTGCAGCACGACGCGGGTGCCGGACATGCCGACGG
>DATMSF010000195.1:0-1903 GCA_035565535.1 Aeromicrobium sp. | reverse complement strand
CGCGATCCCCGTCCTGCGAGCGGTACCCGAGCTGCCGGCCGATGCCAGTGCAGTCCCCCGCGCCTCGTTCCGGGAGTCCTACCGAGTCCTCTTCGGCGAGGTGCGGCAGATGTGGCGCGAGGACAGGGCTACGGCGAAGTTCCTCATCGCCAGCGCTCTGTTCCGCGACGGCCTGGCAGGAGTCTTCACCTTCGGCGCCGTCATCGCCGTCTCGGTGTACGACTTCGAGGACGACACCGTCATCATCTTCGGGATCGTGGCCAACGTCATCGCCGCGGCCGGAGCCTTCTTCGCCGGCAGGCTCGACGACACCTTCGGTCCACGCCGCGTCATCGTGTTCTCCCTGACCGCGATGATCGTCTCCGGCGTGATCTTGCTGTTCGTCCACGGCAGCGGCGGTTTCTGGGTGTTCGGCCTGGTCCTGTGCTTGTTCGTCGGCCCGGCTCAATCGGCATCGCGGACCTACCTGACCCGCTTGACCCTTCCGGGCAAGGAGGGGCAGAACTTCGGTCTGTACGCCATGACCGGTCGTGCTGCGTCGTTCCTGGCTCCCACGCTGTTCGCTCTGTGCGCCTTCCTCGGCGACGACGACCGATGGGGCATCGTCGGCATCCTGGTGGTACTGGCGGCGGGACTGGTCGCTCTCCTGCTGGTGCCTGCCGAGCTTCGGGACAAGGCTCGCGTCGCGACCGAAGGTTGAACGCACGACGGGCCCGCCTCGACCGCCCTCAGGGGAATCTCAAGCGGGTGTCGTACGTTGTAACGGACGAGACGAGAATCAGGAGGGGGACAAATGGCTGAACGAGCACTACGCGGCGCTCGCCTGGGAGCACAGAGCTTCGAGGACGAGCGTGGCGTCGAGATGGCACCCCGACAAGAGGTCGAGTACGTCCTGGAGGACGGTCGTACCTTCACCGTGACGATGGCCGACGAGGCCGAGATCCCGCTGGAGTGGGAGGACCCCAAGACCGGCCGGATGGGTCGGCTGGTCAACGGCGCCGAGCCGGAGGCCAAGGAGGAGAAGCCCGTCCGCACGCACTGGGACATGCTGCTGGAGCGCCGATCCGTCGACGAGCTCGAGGAGATCCTCACCGAACGACTCGAGCTGCTGCGTGGCGGTGAGATCGGCCCGCCGCACCTGCATCGCGCCAAGAAGCGCGCATCGGCCAAGAAGAAGGCCAGCGCCTGACGCACACCGACGAGTCGACGCCCACCCGGATCACCGGGTGGGCGTCGGCGGTTCGGGCGGTCAGGGCCATCGGGGGCGCAGCCGCTGCAGACCCCACAGCGTCACCCGCCACAGGGCCTCCCGGACGATGGCACCGCTCATCTTGGACCGGCCGTGGGTGCGTTCGACGAACGTGATCGGCACCTCGACGACACTCATCCCTGCGGCAACCGTGCGGCGGAGCATGTCGATCTGGAAGCAGTAGCCCTGCGACGCCACGTCGGCCAGGTCCAGCTTGCGCAGCGCCTGGGCTCTGAAGACCCGGAACCCGCCGGTCACGTCGCGCACGGCCAGGCCGAGCATGACGCGCGCGTACCAGGTGCCGCCGCGCGAGATCAGCCGTCGGTACCAGGGCCAGTTCAGGACGGCGCCGCCGGTAACCCATCGCGAACCGAGCACCAGATCTGCGCCCCGCTGCGACGCGGCCAGCAGTTGGGGCAGGTCCTCGGGTCGATGGGAGCCATCGGCGTCCATCTCCACCAACCGGTCGTAGCCACGATCGAGCCCCCACGCGAAACCGGCGCGGTAGGCCGGTCCGAGACCGGACTTCTCGTCGCGACGGAGCAGATTGATCCGCGGCTCGTCCGACCCCATCGCGGCGACGATGTCGGCGGTACCGTCCGGCGATCCGTCGTCGACGACGAGCACGTCGCACTCGGTGGTGATCAGCACGCC
>DATMSF010000194.1:0-7987 GCA_035565535.1 Aeromicrobium sp. | reverse complement strand
CGTCTACGACGAGGAGCAGGGGCATCCGCGGGAGGGGTGGCCGGCGGGAACGGCGTTCGCCGACATCGACCCGGACTGGACGTGCCCGGACTGCGGCGTCCGTGAGCAGGTCGACTTCTTGCCCATCGAGGAATTCGTCCGCAACGACCAGGACGGTCCCATCATCAGCATGGAGACCCGAGCCACCGACCAGGGAGCAGACCGATGAAGCGTTACCAGTGCCAGCAGTGCGGATTCATCTACGACGAGGCCGAGGGTTGGCCGGAGGAAGACATCCCACCGGGAACCAAGTGGGACGACATCCCCGACGACTGGACGTGCCCGGACTGCGGAGCCGCCAAGGCCGACTTCGTGATGGTCGAGCTCTGAGCGACTCATGACCGCCGACACCAGCAGAGCGCTGGCAGGCGCCCCCACTCGTGAACGACTGCTGTCGGCTGCCTACGAGCTGACCGAGACCGACGGGTGGGGGTCGGTCACGATGTCGCGCGTCGCCCGGGCCGCAGGTGTCAGCCGGCAGACGGTCTACAACGAGTTCGGTACCAAGCACGGACTGGCCCAGCAGCTGGCGTTGACCGAGACCGTCAAGTTCCTCGAGGTCGCCCGTCGGGGCCTGGAGAGCGCCGACGCCGTCATCGAGGGGCTGCGCGCCGCGTGCCAGGGGGTGCTGGAGTACGCCGAGTCCAGCGTCATCATCCGCAGCATCGCCGGACCCTGGACCGAGGACACCGACACCGACTTCCTGAAGCTGCTGACCACCGAGTCGCAGCAGATCGTCGACCTGGCCTCGCTGGCCGTCCGCGACCTGATCGTCGCCCGGTTCGGGCCGCTGCCGATCAGCGACTCCGAGCTGGACGTCGCGGTCGAGGTGGTCATCCGACTGGTGCTCTCGCACCTGACCCGTCCCGGGAAGCCACCCGCCGACGCGGCGGCCGACATCTCCTGGCTGGCCTCACGGGTGCTCGGCTAGATCCAGCGAGGGAACCACATCCGGTGGTGCCAGGTGTCGTACGGCACCAGCTCACCGGTCAGCACGGGTCGGAAGTAGATGAACAGGCCGATCACGAGCGCCACGTACAGGCCGATCGTGAGCCACGAGGCGTAGCGCGCCGGAGCGGTCTTCGCCGATGTCGCCCAGACGTGCGCTGCCATGGACAGGGCCACGATCATGAACGGCAGCACCGTCACGGCGTAGAACGAGAAGATCGGTCGATCGGCGTTGGCGAACCACGGCAACCACCCGGACAGGACGCCGACGACGGGGATCGACCACCGACCGTCACGCGTGCGGATCCACATCACGACGGCACCGATCGTGGCGGCTGCCCCCGCCCACCAGACGGCCGGGTTGCCCAGGATCGTGGTCACCCGCATGCAGCTGGAGTCGGCGGGTGCGCCGCAATCTGCAGCGGGCAGGTCGTTGATCGCGTCGACGCCGACAGGGCGCTCCATCAGCAGCCAACCCATGGGGTTCGACTGGTACGGATGCGTCGCGGAGTCCAGCCCTGAGGTGTGGAAGTCGAACGTCATGACATGGAAGTGCCACAGCGATCGGAGGGCATCGCGCGTCTCGCCCAGAAAACCTCTCGTCGGGTGGTCGACATAGGCGCCCCACGGTGCGGAGTAGTCGCCGTAGCCGTGGCCGAATCGCGCCTCGTAGGCCTCGTGATGGACCAACCAGCCCGTCCACGACAACACGTAGACGACGAACGCGACACCGACGACCAGCCAGAACGCAGGGATTCCGACTCGCGCCAGCTGCATCGGCCAGTGGCGCGGATCCGGTCGGCGGCGGACCACCTCCCAGACGACGACCGTGACACCGAAGGCGGCGAGACCGTACAGGCCGCTCCACTTCGTGGCGCACGCCATGCCGAAGCACACGCCCGCCGCGGACTGCCACAGTCGCAGCGACCGGCCTGCCGCGTCCATGCCCGCCGCCAGGCAGGCAGCCGCGCACACCAACCAGAACGCCAGGAAGACGTCCAACAGCGCCAGTCGTGAGAGCACGAAGTGGGCGCCGTCGAAGCACAACAGCATCCCGGCCAGACAGCCAGCCCAGGTAGAGCCCGTCAGGCGACGGACCAGTCGGGCCAGCACCAGGACCGTCAGCGCCCCGATCACGACCGAGCTGATCCGCCACCCGAATCCGTCGAGCCCGAAGAAGTGCTCACCGATCGCGATCAGAGCGTGCCCGCCGTCCGGGTGCACGACCCACGACGGCTCGCCGGTCAACAACCCGTCGAGCTGACCTGACTCGATCCGGGCGTTCGCGTCGTCGACGAAGTCCTGCACGTATCCGTGGTGCAGCAGCGACCACGCGTCCTTGGCGTAGTACGTCTCGTCGAACAACAGTCGGTTCGGCGTTCCGACGTGCCAGACGCGGACGGCGAACGCCAGCAGCGCGACGCCGACGGGGCCGATCCAACCCCAGGCCCGCTCGCTGATCCGCTGCACCCGGCCACCCTATGAGAGGCACGCCCGCGAGAGGGGTAACTGCGAGTGGCATCGATCGTTGACTGTGATGCAGGACACTCCCACCACAGACAGGTCTGCCTCCGTGCGCTTCCATCGCTCCTTGATCGCGACCGCAGCCGCCGCGACGGTTCTTCCGCTCGTCGCCACCCTCGCCCCGTCCGCATCGGCGGCAGGCACCCCGCTCAACCCGTCGGACGGGACCTACTCGGCCACCATCACGCGAACCGAGCACGGAATCCCGCACATCGTCGCGGACGACTGGGGGTCGCTCGGCTTCGGGCACGGCTACGCGACCGCGGAGACCGGCATCTGCAACCTGGCCGACACGCTGCTGACCGGCAAGGGCGAGCGGTCCAAGTACCTGGGCGCCGACGGTCGCTACACCGACTACGTCTCGCTCGACGCCACCAACCTGCAGACCGATGCGTTCTTCACCGACGTTCGCAACCGGCAGGCCGTCGAGAAGCTGTTGGCCGATCCGGTCCGGGGGCCGGGCGACGAGACCCGCGCGATGGTCGAGGGCTACGTCAAGGGGGTCAACCAGTACCTGGCCGACGTCGGCGGGAGCGACGGCATCAGCGACGAACGGTGCCGGGGTGCCGAATGGGTGCGCCCGGCCTCGACGCTCGACCTCTGGTACGGGTTGTACGCCGCCAACATGCTCGCCTCTGCGGGGCCGTTCATCGGCGCGATCGCCGACGCCGACCCGCCGTCGCTGAAGGACACCGGACTGCCGCTGAGCCTGCTGGGACTGCCGGCGCTGCCGATCCCCGATGTGCTCGACCTTCCGCTGCTGGACCTGACCAAGCTGTTGCCGTTCGCCAAGGTGCCCAAGAAGCTGCCCTCGGCCGATGAGCTGAAGTCATCGCTGGGCAAGGATCCAGAGTCGGCGTTCGGTTCCAACGCCATCGCGGTCGGTAGTGATCACACGATCGACGGTCGCGGCATGCTGTTGGGCAACCCGCACTTCCCGTGGTTGGGCCGCTACCGTTTCGAGCAGGTCCAGCTGACGATCCCCGGCGCCTACGACGCGGCGGGCGCCTCGCTGATGGGGTCACCGGTGATCAACATCGGCTTCAACGACGACGTCGCATGGAGCCACACCGTCTCGACGGGCTACCGCTTCACGCCGTACGAGTACCGCACGATCCCCGGGTTCCCGACCAAGTACCTCACGGACAAGGGCGTCTTCGACCTGGAGGAACGGCCCGTCCAGGTGCAGGTCAAGCAGGACGACGGCTCGCTGGTGGCGGTCGAGAAGACCCTGTACCGCACCGAGATCGGGTACGTCATGGACAACCCCGACACGCTGATGGGCTGGACGCCACTGGGCTTCGTGGCGATGCGGGACGCCAACGCCGAGCAGCTGCGGACGCTCGACTCGTTCTTGGAGATGAGCAAGGCCTCGACCGCCGAGGGGCTGCTGGCGGCTCAGGATCGCACGGGCGGCATCCCGTGGGTCAACACGATCGCAGCCGACCGCGACGGCACCGCGCTGTACGCCGACCACTCGGTCGTGCCGAACGTGCCGGACGCGCTGGTCAACTCCTGCATCACGCCGATCGGCCTGGTCACCAAGCAGATGGCCGGTCTGCCGATCCTGGACGGCACCCGCGCGACGAGCAGCTGCGCGTGGAAGACCGACGCGGACGCGTCGAGACCCGGCATCTTCGGTCCCCAGAACATGCCGTCGGTCGCGACAACCGACTGGGTCATGAACGCCAACGACTCGTACTGGTTGCCAAACCCGGACACCCGACTCGAAGGTTTCGCCGGCATCATCGGCTGCGAGAACTGCGAACGCACGCTCCGCTCGCGGATGATCTACCAGGCCGTCGACGAACTGCTCGACGAGGGCCCACTGACGCACCAGAAGCTGGCCGACCTCCAGCACTCGGAGCAGAACAAGGCCGTCATCCTGGCCCGCGAGAACGATGATCTGGCCAAGGTGTGCGCGGCCGCCAAGGGTGGGGCGGCGTGCGACGTGCTGGCGAGCTGGGACGGCCTGGGCAGGGTCGACAGTCGCGGACTGGTGCTGTTCAACGAGTTCTTCACCCGGTTGCCCGCTAGCGTGTGGAAGGTGCCGTTCTCGGCGGCCGATCCGGTCAACACGCCACGTGACCTCAAGGAACGCGACAAGAAGGTGGTCCAGGCGATGGTCGACGCGATCGCCTACCTGAACGACCAGGGCGTCGCGCTCGACGCCACGTGGGGTTCGCAGAACGTCGCGGACAAGCCGGGCGAGAAGATCGCGATCCCGGGTGGACCGCACGCGCTGGGCTTCTTCAACGTCGTGGTGGGCAAGCCGCCGTACGACAACCCCGGCAAGGCGTTGTACCCCATCAACTACGGCTCGTCGCACGTCCAGGCCGTCTCGTTCACCGATTCGGGACCTGAGGCGTCGACGATCCTGACGTACGGCCAGTCCGACGACCCGACCTCGCCGTACTTCCGCGACCAGACCGAGCTGTTCAGCCGCAGCGGCTGGGTCTCGTTCCCCTACACGAAGGTACAGATCGCTCAACAGAAGATCTCCACGCAGAGCGTCACCGGCCGGCGCTGAGCCCGCCCGGGCGGGCTGCGCGCAGTCGGGGCGGCTGGCAGGATGAGACGGTGCTGATCCTCGCCGGGACCCCGATCGGCCGCGTGTCCGACGTCGGGCCGCGGCTGGCCGAAGTGCTGGCGACCGCCGACGTCGTGGCCGCCGAGGACACCCGCCGGCTGCAGCGTCTCGTCGACGACCTGGGCGTCACCCTGACGGGTCGGGTCGTGTCGTACTTCGAGGGCAACGAGGAACGCCGTACCACCGAGCTCGTCGACCGTCTCGATGCCGGCGAGACCGTCGTGCTCGTGACCGACGCCGGCATGCCGAGCGTGTCCGATCCGGGCTATCGGCTCGTCGCTGCGGCGGTCGAGCGCGACATCGTGGTGACATCGGTACCCGGCCCGTCGGCCGTCACGACGGCGCTCGCCGTGTCCGGACTGCCCGTCGACCGGTTCTGCTTCGAGGGGTTCCCGCCGCGGAAGGCCGGCGAGCGGGCGCGGACCTTGACCGCGCTGGCGGCCGAACGACGCACCATGGTGTTCTTCGAGTCCCCGCATCGCACCGAGGCGACGCTGCGGGCGATGGCCGAGGCGTTCGGCGCCGATCGCCGTGCCGCTGTGTGCCGTGAGCTGACCAAGACCTATGAAAAGGTGGTGCGCGGGTCGCTGGCCGGGCTCGCCGACTGGGCGAGCGGCGACGTCAAAGGAGAGGTCACGCTCGTCGTCGAGGGCGCGGCCGAGATCGCGCGTACCTACACCACCGATGAGCTGCGCGAGCAGGTCGACGTCCTGCAGGCCCAGGGGTACAGCCGCAAGGACGCCGTCGCCGAAGTCGCCGCACGCACGGGTGTTCGCCGTCGAGAGGTCTTCGACGCCGCTCACTGAGGCTCACTAGGATTGAGTCGTGCCTGAGAACTCTGAGGACGTCTTCTACCTGACGACGCCGATCTACTACGTCAACGACGCTCCCCACATCGGACACGGGTACACCACCGTCATGGGCGACATCATCACGCGCTGGCACCGACAGCGCGGCGAGGACGTCTGGTACCTGACCGGGACCGACGAGCACGGCCTGAAGGTGCTGCGCAAGGCCGAGCAGAACCAGATGAGCGCCCAGGAGTGGGCCGACCGGTTGATCGAGACCGAGTGGAAGCCGCTGCTGGAGACGATCGACGTCGCCAACGACGACTTCATCCGCACCACCGAACAGCGCCACCTCGACGGCGCCAAGGCGTTCTGGCAGGACCTGTACGACCGCGGCGAGGTCTACAAGGGCGAGTTCTCCGGCTGGTACTCGGTCGGTTCCGAGGAGTTCGTCGCCGACGACGACGTGCTCGACGGTGAGGGCGAGGACGAGGGACACAAGGTGTCGGCGCTCGACGGCAGCCGGCTGGAGCGGGTCACCGAGGAGAACTACTTCTTCAAGCTGTCGGCCTACCAGGACAAGCTGCTGGAGCTGTACGAGGCGCACCCGGAGTTCATCCAGCCCGAGTCGTCGCGCAACGAGATCATCCAGTTCGTCAAGCGCGGACTCAACGACCTGTCGATCTCGCGCTCGACCTTCGACTGGGGCATCCAGATCCCGTGGGATCCCGACCACGTCATGTACGTGTGGATCGAGGCGCTGCTCAACTACGTCACGGCCATCGGCTACGGCACCGACGACGAGAGATTCCGCAAGCTGTGGCCGGCGAATGTGCACCTGGTCGGCAAGGACATCGCGCGTTTCCACGCCGTCATCTGGCCGGCCATGCAGATGGCTGCCGGAATCGACGTCACGCACCGCGTGTTCGCGCACGGATGGCTGCTGGTGGGCGGTCAGAAGATGTCCAAGTCCAAGGCCAACGGCATCCGGCCCGACGAGATCGTCTCGGTGTTCGGTTCGGACGCCTACCGGTACTACTTCTCGCGTGCGCTCACGTTCGGTCGCGACGGATCGATCTCGTGGGAGGACATCCACGCGCGGTACCACGCCGAGCTGGCCAACGGGCTGGGCAACCTCGCGTCGCGGGTCGCAGCCATGATCGGCAAGTACTTCGACGGCCAGCTGCCGTTCGCCGGTGAGATCACCGACGCCGAGCAGCAGATCATCGACCTGGTCGCCGACGCCACCCGTCGCGCCGACGCAGCGATCGACGACGTCGCTCCGCACGACGCCGTCGCCGCCGTGTGGGAGATTGTCGACGCCCTCAACGGCTACCTGGCCGATCAGGCGCCGTGGAAGGTCGCCAAGGACGACCTGATCCGCACCGCCACGATCCTGGTGACCGCCGCCGAGGGGCTGCGTGCCCTGTCGGTGCTGCTGGCTCCGGTGATGCCGAAGGCGACCCAGGCGCTGTGGCAGTCACTCGGTGCGCAGGACACGTTGGGCCCGCTGGCCGAGCAGCGCATCGACCGGGTCGCCGACTGGAACCAGCTCGCACCGGGCACCGCCGTCACCAAGGCCGAGTCGCTCTTCCCGCGGATCGAAGCGACCGAATGACCGAAGGCTGGCCGGAGGCTCCCGACCCGCTCCCGTCGCCGGTCGTCGACAACCACTGCCACATGGATCACCGCATCCGCGGTGGTCTGCTGATCCCGATCGACGAGGCGCTCGAGCGGGCTGCGGCTGTCGGTGTGACACGGGCGGTCCAGGTCGGCTGCGACCTGGACAGCTCTCGGTGGGCGATCGAGGCCGCGACCGCTCATCCGTCGGTCGTCGCGGCCGTGGCGTTGCATCCCAACGACGCAGCCCGGATGACCGACTCCGCGCTCGACGCGGCGCTGGGTGAGATCGACCGACTGGCCGCGCACCCGAGCGTGCGGGCCGTGGGCGAGACCGGCCTCGACTACTTCCGCACAGGCGTCGACGGACGACCGAAGCAGCACCGATCGTTCCGCGAGCACATCGCCATTGCCAAGCGGCACGACCGCACGCTGGTCATCCACGATCGCGACGCCCACGACGACGTGCTGAGGACCA
>DATMSF010000193.1:0-2777 GCA_035565535.1 Aeromicrobium sp. | reverse complement strand
CACATCCGCTCGGGCAACGCAGCGAACGTCATCCCGGCGACAGGTGAGCTCAGCGGAACCCTGCGCATGCTCGACTCCGCCGCCTGGCACTCGGCCGAGCACCTGGTCCGCGGACTGATCGCCGACATCATCGAGCCGTTCGGGGTCAGCGCCGACGTCACCTACGTGCGGGGAGTGCCGCCGGTCGTCAACGACTTCGAGGCCACCGAGCTGCTTCGTCGAGCCGTCACCGACGCGCTGGGCCCCGGCGGTGTGGCCGCCACCAGCCAGAGCCTCGGTGGGGAGGACTTCGCCTGGTACCTCGAGTCCGTCCCCGGCGCGATGGGCCGCCTGGGCACCCGCGCTCCCGACGGACCGACGTACGACCTGCACCAAGGCAACCTGCGCATCGACGAGCGCGCCGTCACGGTCGGTGCCAAGGTGCTCGCGAACGCTGCCGTCGTCGGGTGAAATTTGTATTACGGCCGCGCCGGATCGGCCGTTCGACCTCCCCGTGGAGCCTGAAGTCGCCTAGGGTCGGGACGTGCCGGGAATCCGGCGTCCGTCTTGAGGAGGAATCTTGCGTCGATTGACCAAGGCTGCCGCCGTCGCCAGCGTTCTCGCGCTCGTGCTCGCCGGCTGTTCGAAGAATGAGAGTGCCGGCGGTGACGATGACGACACCACGGCCAAGGACGACTGCGTCCAGGCAGATCCCGACAAGAAGGTCGGCATGGCGTTCGACGTCGGCGGACGTGGCGACCAGTCGTTCAACGACTCGGCCGCTGCCGGCCTCGACAAGGCAGCCTGTGAGCTCGGTCTGACGGTCCAGACGGCAGAGGCGCAGGACGGCGAGCCCGAGTCGGCTCGCGAGGGCCGTCTCCAGCAGCTCGTCGACGCCGGATACAACCCGATCATCGCGGTGGGCTTCGCCTACTCGGCATCGGTCGGCAAGGTTGCCGCGGCCAATCCCGACGTCAGCTTCGCGATCGTCGACGACGCGGTCGAGGGCGACAACATCGCCAACTTGTTGTTCGCCGAGGAGCAGGGCTCGTTCCTGGTCGGCGCTGCGGCCGCTCTGAAGAGTGAGACGGGCAACATCGGCTTCGTCGGTGGCGTCGAGACTCCGCTGATCCAGAAGTTCGAGGCCGGTTACGTCGCGGGCGCCAAAGCCGTCAACCCCGACATCGAGATCCAGTCGCGCTACCTGACGCAGCCGCCGGACTTCAGCGGATTCGGTGATCCGGCCAAGGGCAAGACGGCCGCCGCCGGCATGTTCGACAAGGGCGCTGACGTCGTCTACCACGCCGCAGGCGGTTCGGGCGGTGGTGTCTTCGAGGCAGCGGCCGAGGCCGGCAAGAAGGCCATCGGCGTCGACTCCGACCAGGCGCTGACCGCCGATGCCTCGGTCAAGGACGTCATCTTGACCTCGATGCTGAAGAACATCGACGTCGCCGTGTTCACCTACCTGAAGGCGGGCGCCGACACCGGCACCTACCCGACGGGCCCGACGGTCTACGACCTGAAGGTCGACGGTGTCGGCTACTCCACCACGGGTGGCCAGATCGACGACATCAAGGACAAGCTCGAGGAGTTCAAGCAGCAGATCGTCGACGGAACCATCACGGTCCCGACCAGCTGATCCGAACACTGACGGTGGCCCGGTCCTCGCGATAGCGTGAGGGCCGGGCCATCATCGTCCCGGACCCCCTACACAGGCAGGTGAGCACGCTGACGTCTCCGACCGCAGAACCCACCGAGTCGGCCGCCGGCCACGACGTCGTCGTCCGGTTGCGCGACATCGGCAAGACGTTCCCCGGCGTCGTGGCGAACCAGGACGTCAACATCGACATCCGTCGCGGTACGGTGCACGCGATCGTCGGCGAGAACGGTGCCGGCAAGTCGACGCTGATGAAGATCGTCTACGGGGTGCAGAAGCCCGATTCGGGCACGATCGAGGTCAACGGCGAGGTCATCTCCTTGTCATCGCCCTCCGACGCCATCGGAGCCGGCATCGGCATGGTGTTCCAGCACTTCATGCTCGCGGACAACCTGACGGTCCTGGAGAACGTGGTGCTGGGAGCCGAGAAGCTGCACGGTATCGGCGATGGTGCCCGGGAGGCGATTCGCGAGATCTCCACCGCCTACGGCCTCGACGTCGACCCCGACGTCCTGGTCGAAGAGCTCGGTGTGGGTGCGCGGCAGCGCGTCGAGATCCTCAAGGTGCTCTACCGCGGCGCACGCATCATCATCCTCGACGAACCGACAGCAGTGCTGGTGCCGCAGGAGGTCGAGGAGCTGTTCGGCAACCTGCGCGAGCTCAAGGCCGAGGGTCTGGCCGTCATCTTCATCTCCCACAAGCTCGACGAGGTGCTGTCGGTCGCCGACGAGGTGACGGTGATCCGGCGCGGCCGAACCGTCGACACCCTTCCGGCGGCATCCGTGACGTCGAGACAGCTGGCCGAGATGATGGTTGGTTCGGAGCTGCCGAGCCCCAGCACCGAGGAGTCGACGGTCACCGAGCGCGTCGTCCTGGAGGTCCGCGACCTGACCCTGCCGGCCCCGCAGGGCCGCGACCTGCTGTCCGGCATCGATCTGTCGATCCGGGCAGGGGAGATCCTGGGGATCGCCGGCGTCGAGGGCAACGGCCAGTCCGAGCTGGTCGAGTCGATCATGGGCATGCGACAGCCGTCGTCGGGGGTCGTGACGCTGGACGGCCTCGACATCAGCTCGTTGTCGACACGCGAGCGTCGCGACGCGGGAATCGGGTACATCCCGGAGGACCGGCACCGGCACGGACT
>DATMSF010000192.1:0-1962 GCA_035565535.1 Aeromicrobium sp. | reverse complement strand
GGGGCGCTGGTGGGAGATCATCCAGAACTACCGGGTCAACCAGTTCTACACGGCGCCTACGGCGATCCGCACCTTCATGAAGTGGGGCGAGCAGATCCCCGCCGAGTACGACCTGACCTCGCTGCGCGTGCTGGGCAGCGTCGGTGAACCGATCAACCCCGAGGCGTACGTGTGGTACCGCGACAACATCGGCGGTGGTCGCACCCCCGTGGTCGACACCTGGTGGCAGACCGAGACCGGCGCAACCATGATCAGCCCGCTGCCCGGCGTCACCGCGGCGAAGCCGGGCTCGGCCATGACGCCGGTTCCCGGCATCACCGCCGACGTCGTCGACGACGCGGGCAACTCGGTGCCGAACGGGTCGGGTGGCTACCTGGTGATCCGCGACCCGTGGCCGTCGATGCTGCGCACCATCTGGGGCGACGACGAACGGTACAAGGACACGTACTGGTCACGTTGGGAAGGCATGTACTTCGCCGGTGACGGCGCCAAGCGCGACGAGGACGGCGTGATCTGGCTGCTGGGTCGCGTCGACGACGTCATGAACGTGTCGGGACACCGATTGTCGACCACGGAGATCGAGTCGGCCCTGGTGTCGCACCCGAAGGTCGCCGAGGCAGCCGTCGTCGGTGCCAGCGACGACACCACCGGTCAAGCGGTCGTCGCGTTCGTGATCTTGCGCTCGGCCGCAGGAGATGGTGGCGAGGATGTCGTTCAGGAGCTGCGCAACCACGTCGCCAAGGAGATCGGGCCGATCGCCAAGCCGCGCCAGATCATGGTCGTCCCCGAGCTGCCCAAGACCCGCTCGGGCAAGATCATGCGGCGCCTGCTGCGTGACGTCGCCGAGAACCGCGAGGTCGGCGACTCGACGACCCTCGCCGACTCCTCGGTGATGGACCTGATCGCCAGCGGCATGCAGGACTCGAGGAATCAGGAGGACTGAGCCCGGGGGTCGAGACGGTACTGTCGGAACCATGAGCGACAGCAGGCCGAACTCGACCCCGAACGCCTCGACCGACCCGACCATCGGCAAGCTGGTCGCCGACGCCAGTCGTGACCTGTCGGCACTGGTCCGGTCCGAGATCCAGCTGGCGAAGACCGAGCTGAAGGTCAGCGTGACCTCGGGCGGCTTGGCGACCGTGTTCGTGCTGATCGCCGCATTCCTCGGTCTGCTGCTGATCATCATGTTGTCGATCACGCTCGCCTACTTCTTGACGATGACCGGCCTCCACCCGGCCTGGGCGTTCCTGATCGTCAGCGGGCTCTACATCGTCACGATCGTCGCGTTGTGCGTCGGGGCGTACCTGAAGTTCAAGAAGATTCGCGTTCCCGAGCAGACGATCGCGACCGCCAAGGCGATTCCGCAAGCATTCAAGTCCTGACGGGTCGTGACGGTCAGCGTCGGACGACGAGCCCGGCGACGACCAGCACGGCACCCAGCCCCATCGCGATCAGCGTCGTGCCGTCGAACGACGACACGGCCTGCTCGATCAACAGATCTTGGGTGCGCCGGGCCAGTGAGCCCTGTTCGGGGTCGCCGGACAGAACGCGTGGGACGACCTCGTGGGCCGCGAGGCGGTCGAGCAGTGCTGCGCCGACGAACCCGATGCCGAGCCAGCTCAGGGCCGCGCCGCTGCGTCGAGCACTGACGACGGCGACCGCCGAAGCGGCCAGGAGGAGCAGGCCGACCACCGTGGCCACCTGCGGTGCAGCGTCCAGCCCGTCGATCACGGCGCTGCGCTCCGCGGCCCCGACGGGGACGAGCAGCTGATCTGGGACCTCGACCGAGACCGGGAGTCGACCGGATGCGGCGTCGACGATGACCTGCGCGAGAGGTGCGACGTCGATGACCAGCTCGCCCTCGTCGAACAACGCGCGGTGGGACTGCCGCTGCGTCCGGGCCCATGCCTCGGCGAACGCCGGCTGAGAAGCGAGTCGGTCCGCAGCAGCGGACAGTGCGGC
>DATMSF010000191.1:0-9904 GCA_035565535.1 Aeromicrobium sp. | reverse complement strand
GGGTGTCGAAGCCCTCGCCCTCGAAAACGTGGCCCAGGTGGGAACCGCAACGCGCGCACCGCACCTCGGTGCGGACCTGTCCGAGCAACGACCGGTCCTCCAGGTACTCGACCCGGTCCTCGGCCAGGGGAGCGTAGAACGAGGGCCAGCCGCAGTGCGCGTCGAACTTGGTCTCGCTGCGGAACAGCTCTGCTCCGCACGCGCGGCAGGCGTAGACGGCCTCGCTCTCGTCGGCCTCGAACGGTGAGGAGAACGGGCGCTCGGTGGCGGCGCGCCGCAACACCTGGAACTCCTCGGGGTTCAGCTCGACCTGCCACTGCTCATCGGTCTTCTCCACGTCGTATCCCATATGGCGAACCTACTCCTGGCGTCCCAACGACACGACCCGGCTCACGAGTCACTCATTCCCGCTGAGGAGTCACCAGTTCCCGCTTAGGAGTCACCAGTTCGCGCTCATGAGTCACCAGTTCGCGCTCATGAGTCACCGAGCCCGCGTAGGTGGACGGGATGTTCAACGTTGGGCACTGAACGGGACGTGCTCGAGCAGGTGGAGGGTGGGCACGTGGAGACGCCGCTTGGCCCGCGAGGTCCAGTCGACGTGGAAAAACTCCTGGACGACGTGCGACTGGGTCAAGATGATCGCCTCGGCGGCGCTGGTCGACGTCACGAGCTCGGCGAGTGCATCGACGGGGTCGTCCTCGGTCAGTTGCGTGGTGACCAGTGCGTCCTTGGCCGCGAACAACTCGGCGGTGGCGTCCAGCTCCTCTTGTCCCGACCGGACGATCTCGTCCTGGACCTCGTCGATCAGGGACGGCTCGGTCAGCGGCATCATCTGTCCGCCGATGGCGCCCATCGACGCGGCCATCAGCGACGCGGAGGACTCGACGGGAAGCAGCACGTGGTACGTGACGCTGTCGTCCAGGCCCTCGTGCAACGAGATGATCTGGTCGACGTCCAGCGGGTTCAGTGCTCGTTCGATCAGGAGTGCGACGTCGTACATGGTGGGTCCCTCACTTCTGTCGGGTGTATCTCCAGACTACGTCCGATCGACGGACCAGCGGGTCAGAAGCACGTTGTCGACGGCCACCGCGTGCTCCAGCCGCACAGGGCGGTCGATGGGCTCGACGGCGTGGGCGATGCGGGCGGCCGTGCCCGAGGCGACGACCGGCGCGATCGTGACGCACAGCTCGTCGACGGCGCCTGCGGCCAGCATGTCGCCGTGCAGGGACGGTCCGCCTTCGCACAGCACACGACGCCACCCGCGTCCGTCGAACGCTTCCAGGGCGGCCGACCAGTCGATCGCCTCGTCGCCGGCGACGATCACGTCGCCGTGTTCGCGCAGCTGCGACAGACGTTCCTTCGGAGCGACGGCGCTCGTCAGCACCACGGCACCGCCGTCGACCAATGCGGCCGGCACGTCGAGGCTGCGCGAGACGACGACGAGACCAGGCACCGGCGCCAGGTCGTGCCGCGCGCGGATCGTGGAGTCGACGGACGACTCCGTCAACGGCCGATACCCCTCGATGCGGGCGGTGCCTGCGCCGACCACGACGACGTCGCACAGGTTGCGCATCATCCGAAACGCCGCCTTGTCGACCGAACCCCCCAGATCGCCGGAGGTCCCGTCACGCGTCCAGGCCGCGCCGTCGACGGTCGAGACGAAGTCGGTGCGCACCCACGGGCGGCCGATGTCGGGGTGGGCGTAGAGCTGCTCGAGGTCCGGTGAGTCGGTCATCTTCGCATCGTAGGCGGCCGGGCATGAACGGGGTGCTCGCCCGGCCGGGTCCCCGTTGACGTCGAGCGGAACGGCTCAGTCGGAGCAGCCCGCGTCCGTGATGTCCGGATCGACGTGGCCGTCGAGCGAGTACGCCGAGCAGAACCGCGGACTGAGCAGCTCGGCGCGGCGCAGCGTCACCGGTGACCAGACGCCGTGACCGGTCGGCTCGAGGTAGGTCCACGAGTCCGTGAGCAGCGGTGTGACCGGAGCTCCCTTGAGCCAGTGGTCGAGCCACGCCTGCGTGTAGACCGACGACAGCGCCTGACCGTACCGACTGGCGGGCAGCACCAGCGGAATGTCGGTGTACTCCAGGTGGGTCGAGGCCCGCGGTACCACCACCATCGAGTCGTGTCCGGCCGCCACCCAGGCGTCGAAGCCGGTCGCCCGTTCACGCGCGGGGTCGGGTCCCTCGGTCGGGCTGACCGGTCCCGGCACGATCGATCCGCCGGCCAGCACGTACGGCGACACCGTGAACCCGTACACCGACTGGATCCCCAGCGCCGGGACGGTCGGCACGACCTCGCCCACGTCCATCGGCCCACTGGCCGCCGTCTGCTGCAGCTTGTCCAGCGCCACGACCGTGGACACCCGCGGATCGTCGCCCTGGACCTTCGAGACCGCCGCGGCGCCGAGCGAGTGTCCGATGATCGCGAACCGATCGGTGCGGCCGTCGGCCGTGGGCCGTTCCAGCGGACGGCGGTCGAACTGCTCCCACAACGGGTTGAAGTCATCGACGGCCGCGGATGCCTTGCCGGGGTTCGGGTACGGATCCTGCGGGGTCGAGTAGAAGAAGTCGGTGGCGTCGACGGTGCCGTGGACGAAGTTCGCGGACTGTTGGAACGGAACACCGGGGCACCCCCACAACTCAAGGTCCTTCGGTGGGGCCAACGGGAAGCAGAACGGCAGGTCCGAGCCGGACTCATGGGGGAGTGTCTCGCTCATGCCCTGTCCCTGGACGTCGTAGACGAGCACGAGGTAGCCGCGTTCGGCCAGGTCCTGGGCCAGCCACTGGTACATGTTCGCCGAGCCCTGGACCGAACCGGGGGTCAGCACGACACCGGGGAACGGCCCGCTGAGCGGCTCACCGGTGTAGGGATCGGTCGCGTCGGGCAGGGGCGAGTAGAGCGTGCCGCGCAGCAGCGCGCCGTACCGGTTCGTGAACGCGACGGGGGTCTGGACCCCGCGTGTGCCATCCCAGCCGGCGCGGAGCGGGTTCCCGGCGTTCCAGCCCGGGACCAGGACCGCACCGGTCAGGCTCAGGCGCGTGGGCGTCGCCGCCATCGTCAACAGCTGGGAGATGCTGACGGTGGCGCCCTGCGCGACCAGCGCCGGCAGATAGGCGGGATTGCGCAGCTGGCCGTTGGGTCCGGTGATCCGTCCGTACGCCTCGGTCATCAGCTGGACGTCTTGAACCAGGTACGCCAGCGAGCCCGGCTTGGGGCGGTCGGCAGCACTGGCCATCGGTGCGAGCGTGAGGGTCAGCCCCAGCGTGAGCAGGACGGCAAGAAGACGGCGCACGTCAGGACAAACGACCTGACGTGCGCCGGCGTCACGTTCAGGCGAACAGCGCCTCGATCGGGACCAGATCCACGGCGCCGACGGCGTACCGCGCGAGCACGATCTGGGCGATCTCCACGTCGACCCCGAGGGGCTCCGCGACGGCGACGGCGCCGGCTTCGAGAGCCAGCTCGGTGACGCGGTCGGGCAGCTGACCGGGGGCCAGGAACATCAGTCCGACGGCGATGTGACGACGACCGTCGGCCCGGTGCTGACGCACCGCCTCACCGGCGGCCGGCGGAACGCTCGACGCGAAGGCGGCGATGGTCGGCAGCTTGTGGTGGCTGCCCCAGGCGCGCGCCGCCCGCGAGATCATCGCGTTCGCGATGGGGTCGCTGGAGCCCGCACCGGCCAGCACGAGCGCGTCGAGCTCGCGCACCCGGGCGTCGGAGAGCGCGGCACGCAGGCGCTTGTCGAGCACGCGGAACAGCGCCCCCTCGATCCCGAGCACCTTCGTGACCTGGATCTTCACGCCGTCGTGGCGAGCCTGTGCCCGTTCGGCCGCCTGCGGGACGTCGACCTGGGCGTGATACGCCTCGGTCAGCAACAGGGGAACGACTACGATCTCGCTGTGGCCCTCGGCGACCAGGCGGTCGACGACGTCGTCGAGGCTGGGGTCGGAGTGGTCCAGGAACGCTGCCGCGACCCGGATGTCGGGACGCAGGCATGCGACCTGCTCCGTGAGGGCGTTGATGGTCTGAGCAGAACGCGGGTCGCGGCTGCCGTGCGCCAGGGTGATGAGTGCTGGTGCGGTCATGATGCAGTCCTCCTTCCGGGGGTTGTCGTGCTGTTGGTCAGGTGTGCGATGAAGGTGAGGCGAAACGCACGCAGACAGCTGCGGCACTCCCATTCGCCGTGCTCCTCGCCGTGGGGACGTAGGTCCTCATCGGCGCAGTAGGGGCACGCGTAGGGCACGAGACGCTCGCTCATCGCAGTGCGTCCTCGTCTGCGCGAGCCACCCACGCCGAGAACGACTCGCCGTGGTCGCGTTCCTTCAGGTACGTGTGGACGATGCGTTCGACGTAGTCGTTGAGGCCGGCTTCGGTGACCTTGTGGCCGCGCAACTTGCGGCCGAACGACGGGTCGAGGCCGAGCCCCCCGCCGAGATGGACCTGGAAGCCGCCGACCTGGTTGCCGTCCTCGTCGAGCACCAGCTGCCCCTTCAGCCCGATGTCGCCGGTCTGGATCCGCGCGCACGAGTTCGGGCAGCCGTTGACGTTGATCGTGATCGGGACGTCGAGGTCTGGGATCGCGAGCTCGAGGTGGTCGATCAGCTCGGCGGCTCGGTCCTTGGTGTTGACGATCGCGAGCTTGCAGAACTCGATACCGGTGCACGCCAGGGTGTTCCGTCGCCACGGCGACGGGCGGACCTGCAGGCCGATCTCGTCCAGGGCGCTGATCAGCGACTCGACACGGTCCGGCTCGACGTCGAGGATCAACACCTTCTGCATCGGGGTGGTGCGAATGCGGTTGCTGCCGTGGGCTTCGACGATGTCGGCCAGCTTCTGCAGCGTCGTTCCCGAGATGCGCCCGACCGTGGCGGTCGCGCCGACGAAGAAGCGGCCGTCGGTCTGAGGGAAGACTCCGACGTGGTCGGCCGGCGTCTCCGGCGCGCTCGGATCGTCCAGATCGGGCAGCTTCCGCTTCAGGTACTCGTCCTCGAGCACCTGGCGGAACCTCTCCACGCCCCAGTCGGCGACCAGGAACTTCAACCGCGCGCGCGAGCGCAGCCGGCGGTAGCCGTAGTCGCGGAAGATGCTGGTGACCCCGACCCACACGTCAGCGACGTCCTCGAGGGCCACCCACACGCCGAGTCGCTGGGCGAGCATCGGGTTGGTGGACAAGCCCCCGCCGACCCAGACGTCGAATCCGGGGCCGAGCTCGGGGTGGATCGCGCCGGTGAACGCGATGTCGTTGACCTGCGGGACGACGTCGTGGTCGGGGTGGCCGCTGATCGCGGTCTTGTACTTGCGCGG
Source organism: Aeromicrobium sp. (assembly GCA_035565535.1). Lineage (GTDB taxonomy): Bacteria > Actinomycetota > Actinomycetes > Propionibacteriales > Nocardioidaceae > Aeromicrobium. Next base: position 4,594 of record DATMSF010000191.1, on the reverse strand, counting down.
CAGGTTGGAGAACTCCTTGCTGCCGATGTGTTCGTCCACGATGGCGCGCAGCGCGGGCGTGCCGTCGATGATCTCGTCGGCGCTGACGCCGGCCACGGGGCTGCCGAGCATCGTGCGGGGGCAGTCCCCACACGCCTCCTGCGTCTGCAGGCCGACGGCTTCGAGCCGCTGCCAGATCGTCGGCACGTCACGGATGTCGATCCAGTGGTACTGGACGTTGTGACGATCGGTCAGGTCGGCGGTGTCGCGCGCGAACTCGGTGGACAGCTCACCGATCGTCCGCAGCTGGGCGAGGTCGAGCTGGCCGCCGTCGATCCGGACCCGGAGCATGAAGTACTTGTCCTCCAGCTCCTCGGGCTCCAGTGCGCCGGTCTTGCCGCCGTCGATACCGGGCTTGCGCTGGGTGTACAGGCCCCACCAGCGGAACCGGCCACGCATGTCGCCAGGATCGATCGAGTCGAATCCACGGTGGGCGTAGATGTTCTCGATGCGAGCGCGCACGTTGAGCGCGTCGTCGTCCTTCTTGGACTGCTCGTTCGCGTTGAGGGGCTCTCGGTAGCCGAGGGCCCACTGACCCTCGCCGCGCTTGCGACGTGGCCGGGTGGCGGTCGGTGCTGCCATCTGAAGTCCTTGGGTAGGCAGGCACGCGGGAACCGGGGACGCCGTGGGCGCTGCGGTCGCCGCGCGCCCGGGAGGCCTGGAGAAGACGAAGGGGCGCGGTCAGTGGCGACACATCGCGCTGCGCGCACGACCGAGGTCGACGTGGAGGCGTTCCACGAGTCGAAGGTCCTGTGCGACGAGCATGGTCATAGTCTGAACAGGCGGCACCGCGACCACAACCGAAATGTCTGAATAGCGAGACACTCAACCAATATGTGAGACGGACGAATCCCCTACCTCTGTCATTCCAGTGTTTTCGTGGGACGATTGTGGTCCGCGTCACTCACTCGGATCGGCAGGGACGAGTGCTCCGGCGACCCAGGCGCCGACGGCTGCGGCGATGAGGCCGGCTGCGGCGGCGACTGCGGCCGCGCTCCACGGCAGCAGCTCTGCGGTGGCCAGTCCGAGGAGCACGGCCGGGGAGAAGGCTCCGACGAGCGCCAACGGCAGTGCCCCGGCCACGACCACCGGTGCGGCCACGACGGCGACCGGCCCGCCGCCGTCGGCGGCCAGCGTGGCCCACGCGCCCACCAGGCCCACGGCGGCCGCGCCGACGCCAGCCGTCACGACGTCCGCTGCGTCGTAGGGCAGCGGCTCGGCCCAGCGGGAGTCGAGTGCGAGCGCGACGAAGCCGGCGATCACGGCACCGACGACGTGGGCGGCGAAGAGCGGGACGATGGTCGACCACGGGCGACGACCGACCAGCGCGAGCGTCGTGACCGCTGCCGGCGAGGTGACGTCGAGCCCCGATGTCTGGTCGTTCGAACCCAGCTGTGCGTACCAGGTCAACAGCACCAGCGTGGCCGCCACCGCGGCGACGGCCACGGCGGCATCGGCCGCGCGCAAGGCCAGTGCCGTCACGAACGTCAGGATCGCCGAGTTCAACGCGCTGGTGGTCAACGGCTTCATCGTCCACGCCTACCGAGAGTCATGTCGCTACGGTAGGGCCATGTCGGTTGAGCCGGTAAGCACCCCGGTCACCCGATTGTGGACGTGGATCAAGCGCGTCGTGACGAGGACTGTCGGATCGTGCTTCCGGTACCGCGTTACCGGACTGGCCGCAGAAGCGGCATTCTTCGCGATCTTGTCGCTGCCTCCGCTGGTGTTCGGTCTGGCCGGCACGATCGGGTTCGTTGCCGAACGGTTCGACGTGGCGCAGGTCGACGTGCTGAAGGATCGCGTCCTGGACCTGGCCTCCCAGGCGCTGACGCCGGACACCGTCGACGAGGTGATCGCCCCGACGCTCAACGACGTGCTCGACTCGGGTCGTATCGACGTCATCTCGATCGGCTTCATCCTGGCGCTGTGGTCCGGGTCGCGCGCCCTGAACGTCTTCATCGACACGATCACGATCATCTACGGACTCGGCGGGCACCGAGGCATTGTCAAGACCCGCGCGTTGTCGTTCACGATGTACGTCGTGGCGCTGCTGGTCGGGATCGTGCTCGTCCCCCTGGTTCTCGCCGGTCCCGATGTCGCGGCCGACGTGGTGCCCGACCAGGTCGGCGTCCTGCGAGGCCTCTACTGGCCCACCGTGTTGGTGCTCTCGATCGGCTTCGTGGCCACGCTCTATCACATCGCGGTACCGGTCAGGACCCGTTGGCGCACGGCCCTACCGGGTGCCACGTTCACCCTGCTGCTGTGGGTCTTCGGCAGCTTCGTGGTCCGCTGGGCCCTGGGGTTCTCGACCGGCGGGATGTCGATCTACGGACCCTTGGCGGCTCCGATCGCCGTGCTCTTGTGGCTGTACGTCATCTCGATCGCCGTGCTCATCGGCGCCGCGATCAATGCCGCGATCGACGACGTCGCGGTCCACCATGACGGGCGCGTTCGTCCAGACGGCGGGGGAGCGGTCGCTTAGTCTGGTGCGGTGAGGCGTTTGCAGACCCTGGTCGTGATCGAGTTCGTCATCATCGGTCTGCTGTTCGCCGTGGGGGCCTGGTGGGCCGGCGAGAAGTTCGGGTGGGGCCCGCAGGAGGACGAGGAGACTCCAGCAGCCACACCGACGGAGGACCCCGACCCCACGATGAAGGGACGGATCGTCGAGAAGTCCATCATCGACAAGCTCGGCGCGAAGTACGACCGCGAGGTCGTGGCCGAGTGTCCCGAGGACGTCGTCGTCACGGTCGGGACCACCTTCGAGTGCGATGTGTGGTTCGCCGACGACGAGGATGTCCGGACCGTCGCCGAGGTCGAGATGACCGGCGGCGGCAACCAGTTCTCCTGGACGACCGTCAACGCCAAGGACGCGCAGCCCGACGAGGGCGACGGCGCCCCCTGACCGGCATCAGCCCTGTTCGCGAGCCGTGGCGCGATAGGCCATGGTGAAGAACAGGCCGACGGTCACCACTGTGTTGAAGGCCAGCAGGCCGGCCCAGGCCGCCGTGCCGAACGGTGTGGGGCCGCCGCCGGGGTTGCGCAGCTCGACCAGCTGCCACAGGCCGATCACGTGGATCACGGCGGCGGTGACGAAACCTGCGATGAGTGCGCGATCCGCGCGGCTGCGCTTGGTGCGATGGACGGCACGATCCTGTCGGCGGGCCAACGGCCGCAGGTCGTGGCTCAGCTGATGAGTGTGCGTGGTCATGGCGACCTCCTTACTAGTTGTATCTACAACTATTGTAATTGTAGATACAACAAAATGCTAGTCTGGTCGGGTGACCGATACCTCCACTCCGTGGCTCAGTGCTGCTGAAGCCGATGCCTGGCTCGACCTGGTGGCAGTCGCCGAGCTGCTGCCGTCGGCGCTCGATGCGCAACTGACCCGGGACGCAGGGCTGACGTTCTTCGACTACCTGGTCCTGGCGCAGCTCGCGGAGAGCCCCGAACGGTCGTTGCGGATGACCGATCTGGCATCGCAGACCAATGCCACCGTGGCCCGGTTGTCCCGCGTCGTCGGTCGCCTGGAGGCCGACGGTCTGGTCCGTCGGGTCCGAGATGACAGCGACGGCAGGGGGCGACACGCGCAGTTGACCAAGGCGGGGGTGCAGGCCCTGACTCGTGCGGCACCGGAGCACCTGCGGACGGTGCGACGACTGTTCGCCGACGCGTTCACCGAAGACGAGATGCAGGACCTGTCACGGCTGTGCCGGCGGCTGCTCGAGGCCCTGGATCCGGGCCGGGTGGTTCTCGCGCAGACGCGCCAAGGTCGTGGTGGGCGAGCGGGCTTGTCGTCGCCCCCGCGCTGATTGCCTCAACCCGCGCGGCGTCGCCCGGCAGCGGTGCCACCGTGCCAACCGACCGGATGAGGACAGAACTTCCGATGACGGAGGCGGCAGCGCATGCGGGATCGCCTCCAGCGTCTGCGCACGCTCATGATTCGAGTGTGCCCCGAGTGTGGCAAGAATTCAGCCGAATCGCCAGAACCCTGCCGCATCCCGAGGGCCCCGAGCGCCGGAGATCGCCGACCAGGACGGGGCGACGAGGGTGCGTGCTGTGCGGAAGCCTCGTCGCCCCGGAGCGGTCAGCGTGTGCCGCTTCTCCTGGTGGTACCGGTGGTGTGCCCAGATCGCGCGCGGTCATTCGCGCAGGCGTCAATGCGTTTCCCGGGCGAAGATGCTGTGCGAAAGCGTCTCCATCGCTGGTGAGACGGCGATCCTCAGGCCTGTCCACTCGTGGCTGTCGACGACGCTTGAAAACTGAGCAGATGTGACGCTCGAAAAGTGAGCACTTATCCACGATTGGGAAGTGATCACTTTGGAAGACTGGGTATTGATCCGCAGGTTGTATTCGGGCGAGGGTTTGGGTGTCGCGCGTCAGGATTTCTGGCAGGGACGTTTAGCCCGGATCCACTGATGATCATGGTGCTGAGGGCTTGATCGGGTTCGTCCGGTCATGAGGAGCCGCAGGCATGCCGATGTGCCGGACCTCGTTGTCCGGTGTCGTCCACTTGATCCTCGGGTCGCGCAGCGGTGGCTGCTGGATGGTCAGGCCG
>DATMSF010000190.1:0-1731 GCA_035565535.1 Aeromicrobium sp. | reverse complement strand
CCAGCTGCTGCTGGTGGTCGGGCAGGCGCAGGTCGGCCAGGATGCCGGCGTGCACACGCGGGTGGAGCGTCTTGACGCGACCGTCCAGGCACTCGGGGAACCCGGTCAGGTCCTCCACGGGCGTGACCGGGACTCCTGCGCCCTCGATGGTCTTGGCCGTCGAGCCCGTCGACACGATCGACACCCCTGCGGAGTGGAGGTCGCGTGCCAGGTCCTCCAGTCCCGTCTTGTCGTAGACCGAGACGAGGGCGCGTCTGATGGCTCGGGTGGTCGTGGCAGGAGTCGTCATGAGTTCTCTCCGGAGAAGGTGATGGTGCGGTCGGTGACGGTGAAGGGCTCGCGGGCCAGACGGCCGACCCACTCGACCACCATCTCCCGCTCACTGTCCTTGATGCGTTGGTGGAGGGTCTCGACGTCGTCATCGGGCAGGACGGGCACGGCCACCTGGGCGACGATCGGCCCGGTGTCCACTCCGGCGTCGACGACGAACAGGGTGGCTCCGGTGATCTTGACGCCGTACGCCAGTGCATCGCGGGGTGCCGTCGTGCCCGGGAAGGCCGGCGACAGCGCCGGGTGCGAGTTGACGGTCCGGCCACCGAATCGTTCCAGGAAGACGGGCCCGGCGAGCTTCATGAACCCGGCGAGCACGACCAGGTCCGGGTCGTGAGCCGCGACCGCCGCGGTCAGTGCGGCGTCCCAGGCCGGTCGGTCCGGGTGATCGCCCAGCCGCACGACGAAGGTGTCGATGCCGTGGCGCTCGGCTCGCGCCAGACCTTCGATCTCGCTTCGGTCGGCGCCGACGGCGACGATGCGGGCACCGAAGTCAGGGTCGTCGGCCGCGTCGATCAGGGCCTGGAGCGTCGTGCCGCTTCCAGAGACGAGGACGACCAGACGAGCTGGTCTCCGAGGCTGGTCGGGATGCGGCACGGGCATCACGATAGTGCGCCAGGCCTGCGCCGACTGCACCGCCCAGCGCCATCACCATCACGCCGACGAGCAGCGGCGTCAGCGGTGGCGGGCCGGCGTGGGCCATGCGACCCGGTCCGATCGCCCCGCCCGACGCGCCGATCAGCACGCCGAGGATGAAGCCCGCGACGGCGCCGGCCGCCGCCCCGGCGGCCACGCGCGGAACAGCACCCGTGCGACCACCGGCATCGGCTCGCCAACCGGCGACGGCCCCCGCGAGCACCGGCACCAGGCCGAGCAGGAACACCCAACCGCTGAACTCGCCCGGCGAGGGCAACGCCGCCAGCAGCGGGAACCCGGGCGCCGCGCCCAGGTGCGCCCCGGTCAGGTCGACCGACGTGTCCGAGCCCAGCGCGAAACCTGGTCCCACGAGCGCGGCAGCCGTCCACAGCACGGCAGTCGGGAAGGCGAGCACGCACATCAGTGCCAGCGCGATGCCGCCGCCGAACCCCGGATCCAGCAGCGCCCACAGGTCCGACGCCCGGTCACGATGCCGCAGGAGCAGCACCAGCACCACGACCGTGGCGAACGCGAGCACTGCGACCACCGCCGGGACGGCGGCTCGCACGGAGCGCCGGAGGTCCTCGCTGATCGTGAACCACAGCGCTGCGGAGCCGCCGTGCTTGGACACAGCACCCCACGCGGCCCCCACAGCCCCGACCACGAACCCGGCAGCGGCGGCCCGCACCAGGCCCACGTGCGCGGAGTCGGTCGACGTCACGGCGGCCAGGATCGCCGCCACCAGTCCCAGCACGCCACCGGTCG
>DATMSF010000189.1:0-3647 GCA_035565535.1 Aeromicrobium sp. | reverse complement strand
ATGCCTGGGCCAGGTAGGGGATCTGGGTACCGCTGACCGAGTAGCCCAGCGCCCACCCCGCGCTCAGCACCGCGACGATGCTCAACAGGCTGCCGCCGACGGCGTCGAGCCCGCGCAACGGCCGAGCCTTGACCCCCGTGCGCAGCTCGGTGCCGATGTACGTCCCGATGGCCTGACCCACCGCTGCGCCCGCGACGACGAGCCCCAGCGCCAGCAACGACGTGCCCAGCGAGCGCTCCCGGTCGGTGATGATCAGCGGGACGACGGCGACCATGACCAGCCCGCCGGCCAGCAGACCCACGGTCGCGACGAGGTTGACCACGAAGCCCTGCAGGTACCCGCTGACCGCGTAGGCCAGCACGACGGCGATCAGGATCACGTCGAGTGAGTTCACTGCCACACCTCGGGTGGCAGCTCGCGGTGGTCGGTCTCGTCCCACGGCTCGGCCCAACCGACGGCCTGGAAGAGGCGATCGATGATGCCGGCGGTGAATCCCCACAGCGGGACCTCGAGCCCGACGTCGAACGCCGGCCCGACCCATCCCGACGGGTGCGTGACGCTGTAGCGACGAGCGGGGTCGACGAGCTCGGCGATCGGTTGGTGCAGCACCTCGTCGACCTCGAAGTCGCTCGTCGACTGCAGCCCCATCGGATCGGTCCAGTACCCCAGCACCGGAGTGACCGCGAAGTTGCTCGGCGGCAGCCACAGGGTCGGCAGCTGACCGAACACGTCGACCGTGTCACGGTCCAGACCGACTTCCTCGTGGGCCTCACGCAGTGCGGTGTCGACGGGCCCGTCGTCGTCGGCGTCGGAGCCCCCGCCGGGGAACGAGATCTGGCCGGCGTGATGCCGCAGCCGTGAACCGCGACGGGTCAGCAGCACTTCCGGTCCGCGCTCGCCGTCGGAAAACAGCACCAGCACCGCCGCGGGCCGGGCGTCCTCCGGAGGAGCCGGGACACGCGTCAGAGCCGCCATCGTGAGATCGCCGATCCGCTCGGGCACCGGCTGCAGCCAGTCGGGGAGGCGGTCGTTGCTCACGCGTCCATTGTGACTGGCCGCGCCCACTGGCTCAGGCAGGCCCCTGCGTGGTGACCAACGCCGCCGCCACCTGCGGATCGGTCGGTCCGATCCCGAACGACGGGCACCACCGCGCGACGGGGCAGGCACCGCACGCCGGTCTGCGCGCGTGACATCGACGGCGACCGTGCCAGATGAGGCGATGGCTCAGCATCGTCCAGTCCTTGCGCGGGAACAAGGCGCCGACGGCGTGCTCGGTCTTGACGGGATCCTTCAGCACCTCCGTCGGGACCCACTCGAACCGGCCGACGAGGCGGGAGAAGTGCGTGTCGACCGTGATCCCGGGGACGCCGAACGCGTTCCCGAGCACGACGTTGGCCGTCTTGCGGCCGACCCCGGGCAGCGTGACCAGGTCCTCCAGGCGACCGGGCACCTGTCCGTCGAACCGCTCGACCAGGGCGGCCGAGAGCTTGAGCAGGGAGTCGGTCTTGGCCCGGAAGAACCCGGTCGAGCGGATGATCTGCTCGACGTCCGCGCGGTCGGCGCCGGCCAGGGCGGGAGCGTCCGGGTAGGCGGCGAACAGCACCGGCGTCACCGCGTTGACGCGCCGATCGGTCGTCTGGGCGGACAGCACCGTGGCGACCAGCAGCTCGAACGGGTCGGTGAAGTCCAGCTCGCAACCGGCGTCGGGGTAGGTCTGGGCCAGCATCCGGTGGATCTTGCGGGCACGCCGCACGAGCGAGGTCTCTGGGCGGTCCTGCTCCTGTGCCGGCACGGGTCCAGCCTACGTCGGCTCGACATGCGGCCGGATCGGTCGCCGTTGCGCCGAGCGATGTGGGAAACTTCTGCTGTTGTGAAATTCACAACAGGAGACGAAGGACGTCACGTGAGCGACGAGGTACTGCGACAGGCCCCCCTGTTCGCCGGTCTGGACGACGACGCGGCACAGGCTTTGGCGAACTCGATGTCGAGTCAGAGCATGCGGCGCGGCGAAGTGCTGTTCAACGAAGGCGATCCTGGCGACCGTCTGTTCGTGGTCATCGACGGCAAGATCAAGCTCGGACGCACCTCGCCCGACGGTCGTGAGAACCTGCTGGCGATCCTCGGTCCCGGTCAGATGTTCGGCGAGCTGTCGTTCTTCGACCCCGGGCCGCGTTCGGCCACCGCGACCGCTGTCACCGAGGTCGATCTGCGCGTCCTGGGCCACGAGGCACTCGAGCCGATCCTCGCCCAGCACTCCGGCGTCGCCCAGGCACTGCTGCACCAGCTGGCCGGTCGTCTGCGCCGCACCAACGAGGTCGTCGGCGACCTGGTCTTCTCCGACGTCCCCGGTCGCGTCGCCAAGGCGCTGCTCGACCTGGCTTCCCGGTTCGGCCGGCGAGCCGATGACGGCATCCACGTCAACCACGACCTCACGCAAGAAGAGCTCGCCCAGCTGGTCGGCGCCTCCCGCGAGACCGTCAACAAGGCACTGGCCGACTTCGCGTCGCGCGGCTGGTTGCGGCTGGAGCCACGCTCGGTCGTCATCTTGGACCTGGAACGCCTGCAACGCCGCTCGCGCTGAGCCAGGCGGTCAGGCCAGGCCGAGCGCATCGGCCAGCAGGGTTGCGGGCATCGTCAGTGCGAGCTCGCGCCGAATCGCCTCCAGGTCCGAGCGGACGGACCGGGCAACGACACGACTGTTGCGCCACCTCGGCCGATTCCATGCCGGAACGGCCGGACTGGTCGAGATGCTCCACCTGCTGACCGATCCCCTGGTGATCGACTCGACCCGTACCGAAGCGCTGCTCGGCCTGGCCCCGACGCCGTTCGAGGACGCCGTCGAAGCGACCGGGGCGGAGTACCTGGCTCAGCCGACGAAGTCGGCGGACATCCCCAGTCCGGCGAGCAGCGTCGGGCGGTCGTAGTACTCGAGCCACTCGGTGATCTGACCGTCGGCCATCGAGATGACGCCGACGACCGGCACGCGGCCGTGGTGGCCTTCGTAGTCGAAGTCATCGACGCGCTGGACGAACACCCGCCCGTCGATGATGCCCAGCGCCTCGATCTGCAGCTCGATGCGCGTCGCCTTGGCCAGCACCGCCATGCGCTCGGCGATCGCGGCACGTCCCACGACCGGCTCCTGCATCACGCTGTGCAGGACACCGTCCTCGGCGAACAGGGCGACGACCTTGTCCCAGTCGAGGGTGTCCCACGCGGCGAACATCTCACGAGCCAGGTCTGGCACAACCACGAGCTGATCGAGACCAGCGTCGAACGCAATGCCAAGCTGCTGGCCAAGATGAGTGAATGGGTCGACGATCGCCGCTACACCGACCGTCGCATCCACACCTTCCCGGGCGGAGCGGTCCAGCAGCACGTGCTCCGCGGGACGCGCCGCTCGACCGGTGAAGAGGTCGCGCTCCACGCGTGCGTCGTGATCAGCGTCGGCGACGACGGTCGCATCACGCGCCTCGACGAGTACATCGATTCAGCCCAGGCTGCTGCTCTGGCTCCCTGAGAACGTGCGTCGGCCCAGCACCGGGACGAGGGCCAGCGCGAGGAGCCCCGAGGCCACCGACAACGCACCGAAGCTCGACGCCGCCACGACGACACCGGACAGCGCCCCGCCGCCGGCTCCGGCCAACGCG
>DATMSF010000188.1:0-5230 GCA_035565535.1 Aeromicrobium sp. | reverse complement strand
CAGCACGGCGGCGATGACGTCGGAGGGGCGGTGCCACCAGCCCAGCAACGTCGTGCAACCCGTAACGGTGACCGCCGCGGCTCCCACCCCGGCCGCGACGTGCCGCACTCGCGCGGGCGCAGCCACCACGGCGGCTGCGGCCAGACTCGCGGCCATCGTCGTGTGGCCGCTGGGCAGGCTGTTCAGCGTGCCGAGTCCGGCGTCGCTGCGGTGCAGCACCTCGTGCTTGAGCAGCTGAGTCGTCAGGTTCGCGCCGAGCACCAGGATCGCGCTCCCGGCCGCGACCCGGAGCTCGCGGCGCACCAGCGCGTGCAGCATCACGACCACGGCCAATCCGGCCATCACGGCGATCGGCACCCGGCCGAGCAGCACCAGCGTTCCCGATGACAGGCTCCGGCAGGTCGCCACGTCGACCAGCGCCTGCAGGTCCCACCGCTGACCCGTCGGCGTGCGCAGCACGAACCAGGTCAGGGCGATCAGGGCCACAGCACACGTCGCCGCCACCGCGCCCACGCGTCGGCGGGACGTGCGGGCGGGAGTCATGACGACCAGCCTGCAACACGGAGGCGAACGCGACCTGCGCGACGCGCGAACAGGCCGCTCAGCGATCGCCTGAGCAATATCGGGGTCAACCGAGCCCCTGCTAGCAGCGCGCAGGCACCGTTCTGTGGCTCTGACGGGGTGTTCTGCACGGCGACACGTTGTCCACACACGGGTGTTTGTCGCTCAGAGGCACAGAATGAGCCCGTATACTGGATGAGTGAGCCAAACTCCAGATCCCGACGTCAGCTACGACGCTAGCAACATTCAAGTCCTGGAGGGGCTGGAGGCCGTTCGCAAGCGCCCCGGAATGTACATCGGGTCCACCGGCGAGCGCGGGCTGCACCACCTGGTCTACGAAGTCGTCGACAACTCGGTCGACGAGGCGCTGGCCGGACACGCCAGCCACATCGAGGTCGTCCTGCAGGCCGACGGCGGCGTTCGCGTCACCGACGACGGCCGCGGCATCCCCGTCGACGAGCACCCGGTCGAGAAGATCCCGGCCGCCACGCTGGTGATGACCTCCCTGCACGCCGGCGGCAAGTTCGGCGGCGGCGGCTACAAGGTCTCCGGCGGTCTGCACGGCGTCGGCATCTCGGTCGTCAACGCGTTGTCGACCAAGCTGCTGACCGAGATCAAGCGCGACGGCTACGTGTGGACCCAGGAGTTCCACTACGGCGAGCCCGTCACCGATCTGGTGCGTGGTGAGAAGACCGACGAGACCGGAACGACGCAGACGTTCTACGCCAGCGACGAGATCTTCGAGACCACCGACTTCAGCTACCAGACCCTCAAGACCCGTTTCCGGGAGATGGCGTTCTTGAACAAGGGCTTGGAGATCCGCCTGCGCGACGAGCGGGTCGTCGACGAGGTCGATCCCGAGGAGGACGGGGTGGCCGACGACGTCGAGCGGGAAGTCGTCTTCCGCTACGACGGCGGTCTGGTCGACTACGTCAACTTCATCAACGGTGGTGCCGGCAAGACCCCCATCCACTCCGACGTCATCTCGCTGGAACGCGAGGACGAGGCGTCCGGGTTGTCGCTGGAGCTGGCGATGCAGTGGAACGCGAGCTTCAGCGAGTCGGTCCACACCTTCGCCAACACGATCAACACGCACGAGGGTGGCACGCACGAGGAGGGCTTCCGGTCCGCATTGACCAACACGGTCAACAACTTCGCCGAGGCCCAGAACCTGGTCAAGAAGAAGGAAGACCGGCTGACCGGTGACGACATTCGTGAAGGCCTGACCGCGATCATCTCGATCAAGCTCGCCGAGCCGCAGTTCGAGGGACAGACCAAGACCAAGCTGGGCAACACCGAGGCGCGCTCGTTCGTGCAGAAGGTGCTCAACGACGAGCTGGGTGCCTGGCTGGAGCAGAACCCCAACGAGGGCAAGACGATCGTGCGCAAGTCGATGGACGCCGCCGCCGCCCGGCTCGCGGCGCGCAAGGCCCGCGACCTGGCACGCAACCGCAAGGGATTCCTGGGCAGCGGAGGACTTCCGGGCAAGCTCGCGGACTGCTCGAGCCGCAATCCCGAGGAGTGCGAGATCTTCATCGTCGAGGGCAACTCGGCCGGCGGCTCGGCCAAGGGCGGCCGCGATCCGCGCACCCAGGCGATCCTGCCGCTGCGCGGCAAGATCTTGAACGTCGAGAAGGCGCGCATCGACAAGATCCTGCAGAACGCCGAGGTCCAGGCCATCATCAGCGCCCTGGGCACCGGCGTGCACGAGGACTTCGACATCGACAAGCTGCGCTACCACAAGATCGTGCTGATGGCCGACGCCGATGTCGACGGGCAGCACATCACCACGCTGCTGCTGACCCTGTTGTTCCGGTTCATGAAGCCGCTGATCGACGCCGGTCACGTCTACCTGGCGCAGCCGCCGCTGTACAAGATCAAGTGGACCAACGCACCGCACCAGCTGGCGTACTCCGATCGAGAGCGTGATGCGTTGATGAAGGCCGGCGAGGAAGCCGGTCATCGGCTGCCCAAGGAAGCGCCGGTCCAGCGGTACAAGGGCCTGGGCGAGATGAACGACTCCGAGCTGTGGGAGACCACGATGGATCCCGAGGCGCGCATCCTGCGCCAGGTCACCCTCGAGGACGGTGCGATGGCCGACGAGATCTTCACCATCTTGATGGGCGAGGACGTCGAGCAGCGTCGCACCTTCATCCAGCAGAACGCCAAAGACGTTCGCTTCCTCGACATTTAGATGCACTCGGTGGTTGAGGTGCGAGCTTGCGAGCCTCGAAACCACTTCCGTTCCGAGAGAAGGAATGACAACCAGTGACTGACACACCGATGGAACGCGACCGGATCGAGCCGGTCGAGTTGCAGGACGAGATGCAGCGCTCCTACATCGACTACGCGATGAGCGTCATCGTGGCGCGGGCGCTGCCCGACGTGCGTGACGGACTCAAGCCGGTGCACCGCCGCGTCCTGTACGCGATGTACGACGGCGGCTACCGCCCCGACCGCGGCTTCTCGAAGTGCTCGCGCATCGTCGGTGACGTGATGGGTCAGTACCACCCCCACGGCGACACCGCGATCTACGACACGTTGGTGCGACTGGCTCAGCCGTGGGTCATGCAGGCACCGATGATCTCCGGTCAGGGCAACTTTGGATCGCCGGGCGACGACCCGGCCGCTGCGATGCGGTACACCGAGTGCAAGCTCGCGCCCATCGCGATGGAGATGGTGCGCGACATCGACGAGGAGACCGTCGACTTCAAGCCCAACTACGACGGCCGGTCCGAGGAGCCCACGGTCCTGCCGTCGCGCATCCCGAACCTGCTGGTCAACGGCTCGGCCGGCATCGCGGTCGGGATGGCCACCAACATCCCGCCGCACAACTTGCGAGAGGTGGCCGATGGCGCGCTGTGGTCGTTGGCCAACCCGACCGCGTCTCGCGAGGAGCTGCTCGAGGCGTTGATGGAGCGCATCAAGGGCCCCGACTTCCCGACCAACGGGTTGATCGTCGGCACCGCCGGCATCAACGACATGTACCGCACGGGCCGCGGCTCGGTCACGATGCGTGCCGTCGTGTCGATCGAGGAGGACTCGAAGGGTCGCATCCAGCTGGTCGTCACCGAGCTGCCCTATCAGGTCAACCCCGACTCGTTGATGCGCAAGATCGCCGACCTGGTCAACTCCGGGCGCGTCCAGGGCATCAGCGACCTGCGCGACGAGTCGTCGTCGCGGGTCGGACGCCGGATCGTCATCGAGCTCAGACGCGACGCCGTCGCCCGCGTGGTGCTCAACAACCTGTACAAGCACACCGACCTGCAGAGCAACTTCAGCGCCAACATGCTGGCGCTGGTCGACGACGTGCCGCGCACTCTGACGCTCGACGGCTTCATCCTGAACTGGATCAGTCACCAGATCGAGGTCATCCAGCGGCGCACCGCCTACCGCCTGCGCAAGGCCGAGGAGCGCGCCCACATCCTGCGCGGCCTGGTCAAGGCGCTCGATCAGCTCGACGACGTGATCGCCTTGATCCGCAACAGTCCCACGGTCGACGAAGCACGCACCGGGTTGATGGAGCTGCTGCACATCGACGAGCTCCAGGCCACGGCGATCCTCGACATGCAGCTGCGCCGCCTGGCAGCACTGGAACGTCAGAAGATCATCGACGAGCTGGCGGCCATCGAGGCCGAGATCGCCGACTACAAGGCGATCCTGGCCAGCGAAGAGCGCCAGCGGCAGATCGTCAGTGACGAGCTGCGCGAGATCGTCGACAAGTACGGCGAGGAGCGTCGCACACCGATCGTTCCCGCCGACGGCGACCTGTCGATGGAGGACCTGATCCCCGACGAGGAGGTCGTGGTCACCATCACCAAGGGCGGGTACGCCAAGCGCACCCGCACCGATTTGTACCGCGTGCAGAACCGCGGCGGTCAGGGCGTGCGAGGTGCACAGCTGCGCGGCGAGGACGTCGTGGAGCACGTGTTCTCCACGACCAGTCACCACTGGATCCTGTTCTTCACCACGGCCGGACGCGTGTACCGCTCGAAGGTGTACCACCTGCCGGAGGCCGGGCGCGACGCCAAGGGTGGGCACGTCGCCGGCCTGCTGTCGTTCCAGCCCGACGAGCAGATCGCCCAGGTCCTCGCGATCCGCGACTACGAGCAGGCTCCCTACCTGGTGCTGGCCACGCGCAAGGGTCTGGTCAAGAAGACCAAGCTGACCGACTACGACAGTCCACGGCAGGCCGGCGTTATCGCGATCAACTTCCGTGACGAGGACGACGAGCTGATCGGCGCCGAGCTGGTCGACCCGCACGACGACCTGCTGCTGATCTCGCGCAGGGCCCAGGCGATCCGGTTCCGCGCCGACGACGAGCAGCTGCGGCCGATGGGTCGCGCCACGTCCGGCGTGACGGGCATGAAGTTCCGCGGTGACGACTCGCTGCTGTCGCTGAGCGTCATCCGACGCCCCGAGTCCGGCGACGAGGACGCGGTGCTCGCCTCGGAGCAGCTGTACGTCTTCACCGTCACCGACGGCGGATTCGCCAAGAAGACCAAGATCGAGGAGTACCGCCTCCAGGGTCGCGGTGGTCTGGGCATCAAGGCCATGCAGATCACCGAGGGGCGCGGCGAGCTGGTCGGCGGCCTGGTGCTGGTCGACGCCGACGACGTCATCTCGGTCACGGGCAGTGGCAAGGTCGTGCGCAGCCTGGTCTCGGAGG
>DATMSF010000187.1:0-2802 GCA_035565535.1 Aeromicrobium sp. | reverse complement strand
CGGCCGCTTCTGCTGCTGCAGTCAGTCGTGCCGCCAGCTCCGCGTCCGGGGTGCGTGCCGCGTACCAGCGAGCGTGCGAGGCGACCACCTCACCGGCACCGTCGAACGACGCCTCGACCTCGACACCGGTGGCCAGTCGCGCGACGTCCTCGCGGGCACTGGCCCAGCGGTCGTCGAGCACGACGGCCTTCGCGGCGTCGAACGCCGGCGCCGTCTGCTTGACCCAGTCGGCACCCAGCTCGGCCTCGACCCGCGCGACGACCTCCGCGTCGGGATCGTCGACGTCGACCAGGTCCTGCGGGGTCGCCAGACCCAGTCGATTCAGGACGACTCGTGCGGAGTCGGCCAACGCGTCGTTGATCGACGACGTGTACTCCTCCAGAGCGGCCGCGTCGATCGTTCCCGTCTCACCACCACCGCTGGCAGGCAGATCGACCGTGATCCCGCGGCGAGCCGCCACCGCCTGCACCGAGGCGTCGATCGCCGCGTCGACCTCTGCGGCCGTGCCGACCGCGAGATCGCCGAAGGACCCGCCGCGGACGCTGGCACCGTCCCGGGTCGCCATCGCGAGCTCGGCGATCACGTGCTGCGCCCAGCCCGGACCCAGCTGCCACACCGTCGTGACACGGTCGACGATCGAGGCCTGCTTGCGGCCCGTGGGGCCCAGGACCTTCTTCAGGTGGTCACCGAGCGCCTCGGACAGCACCGGGCCGAACGGCTTGTACCCGCGGGCCAGCCCGTCGACCTGTCCGGACAACGTGGGGATGTCGGCCTCGGCGGCGCCGTCGATGGCACCCAAACCGAGCTCGCCACCCAGATCGACGAGCAGCTGGTTGCGGCGCGAGGACGCACCGTCGCACAAGGACTCGATCGAGTCGGCCGCGCCGATCTGGTCCAGCCGCAGCTTCGTCCACCAGGCGATCAGTGTGCGCGTGCCGTCGGCAGCCGTGAACGCGATGTCGGCCGGGCGTGGTCCGCCCGCCGGAGCGGTCGGTGCCTGAACTGCTGGTGCGGCCGGTGCCGGAGCGTCGGCGACGGCAGCGGGTTCGGCCGAGTCGTTGACGTCGTCGTCGACCACGACGTCCTCGTCGGTGGAGAACACCGCAGCGGCATCGCGTTCGACGTTGAGCACGCGGACGTCACCGCTCGTCCGTGTCTCTGGCAGCTTCAGCGTCGACGACGCCAGATTCGCGACCGTCGGCGCCTGTCCGACGCCGACCTCGACGAACTGCTCGACGCCCAGGCCACCGGCCTCGACGGGAGCGAACATCAGGTCCTGGGTCTCAATCCAGCGGACGGGGCTGGCGAACTGCCAGGCCAGCAGCTCGATCAGCACGGCGCGGCACAGCTCGGCCGGCCGCGCGCTCCAGTCGTCCCACTCGGTCAGGACGGCCGACAACGGGCTGACCCCGGTGCGTTCGGGGTCGACCAGGTCGACGATCTCGGCGACGAAGTCACGCGCCAGCGAGAACGGTCGCGGCACGAGGTTCGGCACGTAGCGGCCGGCCAGGATCGCCGGGTCGATACGAGCCGGCAGCAGCTCCTCCAGGCGGTGCCGGAAGTCGGCCACACCGCCGTGCAGGACGCGTGAGTGGAACGGCACGTCGATCCCGGGCACGTAGATGAAGGCCGCTTTGCCGCCGTGCTCGGCGCGCAGTCGGGCCACTTCGTTCTCCAGCGCCTCCAGGCCGGCGACGGTGCCGGCGATCGCGTACTGGGAGTCGCGCAGGTTCAGGTTCACGACCTGCAAGAACTCTCCGGTGCGCTCGGCGATCTCGTCGACGAAGCCGATCACGTGGGCGTCGTCGAGCCCGATCTGCGACGGCCGGATCGCCGCGAGGCGGTAGTCGCTGCGTCCTTGCGCGTCCCGCGGGACCAGGGTGTGCATGACCGAACCGCGCTGGTAGACGACCTCGACGACTGCTTCGAGCGGGATGACGCCCGACACGGCAGCCAGCGCGTTGTACTCACCCACGGAGTGGCCGGCCAGAACCGCCCCCTCGACGTAGACCCCGGCCTCGCGCAGCTCGGCCATCTGGGCCGAGCCGAGCACGGCCATCGCGACCTGGGTGAACTGGGTCAGGAACAGCACGCCGTCCGGGTGCTTGTGGGTGACGCCGTTGACCGTCAGCTCGGTCGGGTTGTCGCGGACGACCGTCAGGATCGAGAAGCCCAGGCGCTCCCGGGTGTGTGCATCGGCACGATCCCAGATCTCGCGAGCGGCCTTGCACCGCTGGTAGCCGGCCATGCCCATGCCCGCGTGCTGGATGCCCTGCCCCGGGAACGCGTAGGCCGTGCGCGGGGCCTCGAGGCGAGCCGACGCCGAGGCGACGAGCTCCCCGTCCGCGCGGCACGTCACCTCCACGACGTGTGCGCCGCGGTCGAGCCCGACACGGTCGGCCCGGATGTCGACCGTCGCGCCGGGGCGTACCGGCGCCAGGAAGCGGGTGGTCCACCCGTTCACGGCGCGGCCGGTCCGGCCGATCAGCACCTGTTGGGCGGCAGCCGACAGCCACATCCCGTGGACGATCGGAGCGCCGAGCCCGGCCAGTCGTGCTGCCGCCGTCGACGTGTGGATCGGATTGTGATCGCCGGTGACGGCGGCGAAGCCGCGCAAGTTGGTGGGCGCTTCGAGCGTCGCCGCGGCCATCTGCTTGCGGGGTGTCTCCTTGAAGCCCTCGACCGATCCCCCAGCGCGGGCCGGGTCGCCGAGCGTGGCGGTTCCCGCACGGCCGCGGATGGCGAATCGCTCGACCAAGGTCGCGACGACGTCGCCTCCGACGGTGAAGGCGACGTCGACGG
>DATMSF010000186.1:0-8416 GCA_035565535.1 Aeromicrobium sp. | reverse complement strand
CCGGCATCGGTGGGCATCCGGAGCTCGTCGACCCAGCCGCGCATGTGCAGCTGCTCGAAGGCGTCGTCCCACGCTTCCTCGCTCCAGCCGCGCGACTCACGCTGACCCGGCGGGACGAGGCCGATCGCCGACGCCAGGGCGTTGGCCGTCGCGCCGTCGATGCCCGCGGCGGTCAGCACAGCGATGTGCGCGTCGCCGTGCAGCTCGCGCAGCCACGTCGCGTGATGCCACAGTCGCGTCACGGGGTCGGTCGATTCCGGCAGCTCGGCATGCGCGGCGGCCAGTGGCTTGCCGGAAAAGATCGTTCGTGCCTTGATCTCGGACAGGTGCGCGTTCACCTCGCCGATGTCGCCGTCCATGAGGTCCTCGAGCGCCTCGCGCGCTGATTCGGAGCGTGCCTCCAAGACGGCATCGGGTCGGGCCAACGCCCACGCGTCGGGCAGGGCGCGGGCGACCTTGGCGGGCGCGAACCCGTGGAACAACGCCGTGACGAGGTTCGGTCCCGGTGTGCCGACCGCGGCCGACCGCGAGGCGAAGTAGCCCATCCAGAAGCCCTTGAGGCCGAGCGCGGTGTACCGTTCGGCGGCCCGCGGACTGAAGTAGACCGGATCGTGGATCGCCTCGACTGCCTGCCAGAACGCCGGTGTGCTCACCTGACCAGCCTAGGACTCCCACTCACCACGGACTTCCCTCACTCCTCATGGCATGCACGCCATGAGGAGTGAGGGAACACCATGAGCTCATGGTGTTCTTGGTGCCACCGCGCCCCCGGTACCACTACGCTGCTCTGGACTCCCACGGAGGTGCAGATGTCGATCACGATCGACGAGCTGGCCGGGCTGGCGCCGCGGCCGGGCAAGGGGCCGACGGCCCACTTCACGATCACGCCGGCCGCCGAGCCCGAGCGGGCGGAGGTCGACGGCGTGCTGGCCGGAGTCGCCCAGGTCGACATCACGCCACCGCCGGGGATGCCGAAGGCGGGATTCTCCAAGAACGCCCACGACGGCGTCGGGTTCCGGAACCGGTTGCGTGCCCGTGTGCTGCACCTGCGCTCCGGCACGGGGTCCGTCGCGTGGGTGCAGCTGGACCTGCTGGCGGGGTCGTCGCTGCTGCAGCACCTGATCGCGCACCAGATCGCGGACCGCACCGACATCGGACTCTCGGGCATCATCTTGGGCGCCACCCACACCCACGCGGGACCGGGACACTTCGACGCCTCGGACTTCTACAACCGCTTCGCCGCCAACCGTCCCGGCTTCGACCCGGCCTGGACGGCGTGGTTGGCCGAACGGATCTCCGCAGCGATCGTCGAGGCGCACGACGCTCGTCGTCCCGCCCGCGTCGCGACGGGCCGCACCGCCGTGTGGGGCTCGACTCGCAACCGGTCCCTGGCTCCGTTCGTGCAGAACATCGACGTGGAGGACCGGCGGCTCGATGCCGAACGTCGATTCGGTGCCGTCAACCCGTGGCTGCACCTGGTCCGCGTCGACTCGCAGGCCGGCCAACCCCTCGCGGCGTGGGCGGTGTTCTCGATCCACGGCACCGGGGTCAATCACCACAACGAGGAGTACCACGCCGACGTGTGGGCCTATCTGACCGACGAGCTGCACCGTCGGACCGGGGCGGTCGCCGCCGCGGTCGAGGGCACGCACGCCGACGTCGCGCCGGCGCTGCGCCCGGGACGCGCGGGCTTCTTCGAGGCCGAACGCATCGGTCGGGCGATCGGCGTCGAGGCGGCCCTGCTGCACGCCCGGCTGGGCGACCGGCTGGCCACCGAGGTCACGGTCGCCTCGGCCCTGCGTGAGGTCGACCTCGACGCCCCCGACGGCGGGGAGCGCGACGGGATCCGACTGCCGCGGCCGGCACTGGGCGCCTCCCAGGTGGCGGGGGCGAAGGAGAACCTGACGCCCGTGATCCACCGGTTGCCGCCGTTCCGGGCCGGCCACCCCAAGCCGACCGGCGGGCGCGGTCCGCACGGCCCCAAGTGGATCCTGGGCTCGCAGCCGCTGCAGTCCAGGCTGCTGCCGCTGGAGGGGTTCCCGCGGGTGCTGTCGTTCCAGGCCTGGCGCATCGGAGAGCTGTTCACGGTCGGGTTCCCGTTCGAGATCACGGTGGTGGCCGGACGTCGCATCGCCGAGGCCACCGCGGCGGCCGGTGCTCCGGGCGACGTCGTCGTGGCGTCGGTGACCAACGGCTACTGCGGCTACTGCACGACCTCGGAGGAGTACGCCCTGCAGTACTACGAGGGCGGGCACAACCTGCACGGCCCGCGCACCCAGGAGTGGCTCGGCGCCCAAGGGGCGGCGCTCGCCCGCGATCTGGCCGACGCGGTCCATCCGCGCTCGGTGCTGCCCGAACGTCGATTCGCTCTGCACGTCCACCGCTATCTGGTCGACCCGGCCGGCGGGGCAACCATGGCCGGCAGGAGGCGCGTCGACGGTGCACCCCGATACGTCGACGCGGCAGGGGAGGACCCCGGCTACTGGGAGCAGAGGTGGATCGACGGATCACCGGGCACGCTGGCCTGGCACGAACCGATGGCGCGGGTGGAGGTCGAGCAGGACGGCACCTGGTCGACGTTCGTCGACGACCAGCGGACCTCGATCGGTGTCGTCCACCGCGGCAAGGGTCGGTATGCCGCGCGGTGGTACGACCCGTGGCTGGGTGGCGACCGCCGGTTCCGGTTCGTCATCACGACACCGGGCGGCGATCTGGTCGGCGCCCCGTTCTGGTGCGGACCGGCCGGAGCTTAGCCCTTGACGTGCGCGAGCACCCAGTCGATCAGCGGGCGACCCGCCCGCCAGTCCGCGCGCACGTGGTCGAGGAGCTCGGCGGTGTGGATGTAGGCAGCGAAGCCGTGATCGCGACCCACGACCAACGAGCGGTGGCGCAGCAGCTCGATGCGCGGATGGTCCGCGTCGAACCCGCGGGGCGAGGTCTTGAGCCGGTCGCCGCCGATGTCGAAGCCGCTCGCGCGGGCGTGGGCGACGATGCGCTCGAGCTCGGGTCCGTGTCGGTCGTGCACGATCGCCTCGCGGAAGGACGCCAGTCGCGCTGAGGAAGCCTCGTAGAAGCCGAACCCGGTGCGGACCCCGGGCGCACCGATCTGCAGGTAGAACCCGGTCGCCGGGGCGACGGCGACGAACGCTCCTTGGTGCGTCTTGTACGGCGTCTTGTCCTTGCTGAACCGCACGTCGCGATACGGCCGGAAGATCTTGGCGTCGCCGAACTCGTCGGCCAGCTCGGCGGTCAGGGCCTGCATCGGCTGCTTGATCGCGGTCTCGTAGACGTCGCGGTGGGCCTGCCAGAACGACTTGCTGTTGTCGATCTCCAGGTCGTCGTAGAAGTCCAGCGCCGCTTCACTGAATCCGTCGAATCCCACGGTTTCGACGATAGCGATGCTGTTGCCGTGGTGCCGACGCGGTCGCCCACGGTCGGGTAGGTTGCCCTGCGTGGAGCATCTCGCGACGGACACCCGCATCGTCCTGCTGCTCGCCGGACTGATGTTCCTGTGGGCCCTGGTGCTCGGCCAGATCAAGTACCGGCAGATCCTCGCGTCCGCGCTCGGTCAGGCCCACGTCTACACCGACATCGCTCACCGAGCGGCGCTGATGTACTCGTTCGCGCTGGTGTTGATCGCCGCGTTCGTCGAGCTGTCGGCCTGGTCGACGGCTGTGGACCTGGCTGCTGCGGGGGTGCTCACGTTCTACTTCGTGGCCGCCGTCGGCAGCTACATGGTGCACGGCCTGCGCCAGGACACCGAGAATCAGCTGGCCCATCCGCCGGGGTGGATGCGGGTGTTCATGACCTCGTTGGTGATCGGCGAGATCGGCGGATTCGTCGTGCTCCTGGCCGGATTCGTCGCCGCACTCCGGTGAATCGACGAAGTGAAGACAAGGACTTCAATCCTCGTAAAATAAAGTGTTATTCTTCATTCAGAGGTGAATGAAGGATGAACCTGTTGGCGACCGTGATCGGTGATGTCGTGTCCTCGCGCCACGTCGGCGACCGGGCGGGCATGCACCGCGAGCTCGCCGCCCTGCTCGACCGCGTCAACGCCGACACGAACCCCGTGACCCCGCTGCGCTTCACCGTCGGGGACGAGTTCCAAGGAGCCTTCGCCACGATCGAGCAAGCGCTGCGCGCGACCCTGCGGTTGCGCGTGGGCCTGCTGCCGACCGCCGATCTGCGCCACGGCATCGGATTCGGTGCCGTCACGGTGCTGCAGGACGAGCCCCGGGTCGAGGACGGCCCGGGATGGTGGGCGGCACGTGAGGCGATCGACGCGGTCCACGACGCGGAGGATCACCCCGCGACCCGTTGGGTGCGGACGGCGGTACGCGGCGAGGGCGTCGAGGCACCCGTCGCGGCGCTGCTGCCACTGCGGGACCGGATCGTGGCCGCACTCGACGAGCGCGGCAGCGCCATCTTGGCAGGGCTCCTCGACGGCCGAGCTCAGCGTGAGATCGCCGACGACCTGGCCATCAGTCCGTCGGCGGTGTCGCAGCGGATCAGGTCGTCGGGCATCGACGCCCTCGTGTTGTCCGACCAGGCGCTGGCCGACCAGGTGCCGGCCGACGGGCTCACGGAATGAGCAGCACCTTGCCGGTGGCACGACGTTCGTCGAGCTCGAGCAGGGCGTCGCTGACCTGATCGAACGAGAACGTCCGTCCCAGGGGTGGCGTGAGCGCGCCGGAGGCCACGTGCGGGGCGATCTCGTTCCACTGCTCGCGCATGTAGCCGGGCTTGCCGATCGCGAAGGCCCCCCAGCCCACGCCGACGACCGAGATGTTGTTCAGCAGCAGGCGATTGACGCGGACCGTGGGGATCTCCCCGCCGGTGAAGCCGATGACGAGCAACCGGCCGTGCTCCTTCAGCGAGCGGAGCGAGTCGGTGAACCGGTCGCCACCCACGGGATCGACGACGAGGTCGACACCGCCGCGCTCCTTGACGGCGTCCTTGAAGCTCCCCTTGTCCGAACTGGCCAGGACGTACTCGTCGGCTCCGGCGGCGACGGCGATCTCGCCCTTGGCGTCGGTCGACGTCACGGCGATCACGCTGCCGGCGCCGAACGCCTTGGCGATCTGGATCGCCGACGTCCCGATGCCTCCGGCGGCGCCGTGGACGAGGACGGACTCGCCGGCCGCGAGGTGGCCGCGGCGGAGCAGCCCGAAGTGACACGTCAGGTAGTTGAACGGCAGGGCGGCGCCTTGCTCGAACGAGATGTTGTCGGGGATCGGGAAGACCAGGTCGGTGTTGGCGACCGCGTACTCGGCGAAGCCACCGAGCAGGGGCAGCGCGGTGACGCGGTCACCGGGCGCGAAGCCTGACCCTGCCGGAGCGGTGACGACCTCACCGGCGACCTCGGCACCCGGGACGAATGGCAGCGGTGGCTTGATCTGGTACTGGCCGCGAGACTGCAGGACCTCGGGGAAGGCGACTCCTGCGGCACGGACGCGGATCAAGACCTGGTCGTCGCCGGCGACGGGTTCGGGGAGGTCGACGATCTCGAGCGCTTCGGGTCCGTCGAGCGTGGTGATCTGCACAGCCTTCATGTCCCGACTGTAACGCATGGGCTAAGCGCTTGCTTAGTGATGGAGAATGGCCCAATGCGCCTGGTCGACCTGTTGCCCGCCGACGGCGACGCCGACCAGGTCTACGACGCGGTCGGGCAGTGGGTCACGGACCGCGGCCTGACTCTGTACCCCGCGCAGGACGAGGCGATCCTCGAGTGCGTCGCGGGATCCAACGTCGTGCTCGCGACACCGACGGGGTCGGGCAAGAGCCTGGTCGCCACGGCCGCGATCGCCGCAGCGTTGGCCCGCGATGAATGCTCGGTCTACACCGCGCCCATCAAGGCGCTGGTCAGCGAGAAGTTCTTCGACCTGTGCGAGGTGTTCGGGGCCGAGAACGTCGGGATGGTCACCGGCGACGCCGCCGTCAACGCCGATGCCCCGATCATCGCGGCGACGGCCGAGATCCTCGCGAACATGGCATTGCGCGAGGGGGCCGACGCCGACATCGGTCTGGTCGTGATGGACGAGTTCCACTTCTACGCCGACCCCGATCGCGGGTGGGCCTGGCAGGTGCCACTGCTGGAGCTGACGCGCGCACAGTTCCTGGTGATGTCGGCCACGCTGGGCGACACCACGAAGCTCGTCGCCGACCTCGAGCGCCGCACCGGCCGTGACACCGCGGTCGTCACGTCCGCCGACCGGCCGGTGCCGTTGGTCGGCGAGTACGTCACGACCCCGATCCACGAGACGCTCGAACAGCTCGTCGAGACCGGCCAGACGCCCGTCTACGTCGTGCACTTCACCCAGGCGGCCGCACTGGAACGCGCCCAGGCGCTGACGAGCCTGAAGATCGCGACGCGCGCCGAACGCGACGTCATCGCCGAGCACATCGGCAGCTTCCGGTTCACCTCGGCGTTCGGCAAGACGCTGTCACGGCTGATCCGGTCCGGCATCGGTGTGCACCACGCCGGCATGCTGCCGCGGTACCGCCGGTTGGTCGAGACGTTGGCTCAGCAGGGTCTGCTGAAGGTCGTGTGCGGTACCGACACGTTGGGCGTCGGCATCAACGTGCCGATCCGCACGGTGCTGTTCAGTGGGCTGTCCAAGTTCGACGGTACGCGCCAGCGCCGGCTGCAGGTGCGGGAGTTCCAGCAGATCGCGGGCCGCGCCGGACGCGCCGGTTTCGACACGATCGGGCACGTCGTGGTCCAGGCCCCCGAGCACGAGGTCGAGAACGCCCGGCTCGTGCGCAAGGCCGGTGACGACCCGAAGAAGCTCAGACGCATTCAGCGCAAGAAGCCTCCCGAGGGCTTCGTGTCCTGGGGCGAGGGCACCTTCGCGAACCTGATGGACGGCACGCCCGAGCCGCTCGTCTCGCGGATGCGGGTCAGCCACGCGATGGTGCTCGACGTCATCACGCGCCCGGGTGACGCGCGGGCCGCGTTGCAGCGGTTGATCCGCGAGTCGGGGGAGACCCAGCAGTCCCAGGACCGGCTGTTGGCGGAGGTCGACGCGATCATCGAGGCGTTGCTGGCCGGCGGTGTGGTCGAGGAGCTGGACCCACCCGACGACGCGGGCCGCACGCTGCGTCTGACGGTCGACCTGCAGCAGAACTTCGCCCTGAACCAACCGCTGTCGCCGTTCGCGGTGGCGGCGCTCGACCTGTTGGACCGCGAGGCCGAGACGTATCCGCTCGACGTCGTGTCGGTGGTGGAGTCGACGTTGGAGGACCCGCGTCCGATCATCAGCGCGCAGCGGAATCGGGCTCGTGGGGAGGCCGTCGCCGAGATGAAGGCCGACGGCATCGAGTACGACGAACGGCTGGGGATGCTCGAACAGGTCGAGCATCCCCAGCCGCTGCGGGAGCTGTTGACCGCCGGTTACGAGGCGTACCGGATCGGCCACCCGTGGGTCGCGGATCACCCGCTGCGGCCCAAGAGCGTCGTGCGTCAGATGTGGGAACAGGCGATGACGTTCAGCGAGCTCGTGGCCGACTATCAGCTCGCACGCTCCGAGGGTGTCGTGCTGCGGTACCTGGCCGACGCGTACAAGACGCTCGCGCGGACGGTCCCGGTCGCCGCCCGGACCGAGGAGCTCGAGGACATCATCGAGTGGCTGGGCGAGCTGGTCCGGCAGACCGACTCGAGCCTGCTCGATGAGTGGGAGGCGTTGATCAACCCCACGACCGACCCGGCCGAGGTGCGCCCGCTCGCCGAGTCGGGCGCTCCGCCGCGTCCGCTGACGGGCAATCCGCGGGCGTTCCGGGTGCTGGTGCGCAACGCGTTGTTCCGCCGGGTCGAGCTGGCGTCGTTGGGACGCTGGGACGAGCTGGGCGAGCTGGACGCCGACGCGGGCTGGGACGCCGCCGTCTGGCGCGAGGCGATGGCGGAGTACCAGGACGAGTACGGCGAGCTGCCCGCGACTGGTCCCGGCGCCCGCGGCCCTGCCCTGTTCCTGGTCACCGAGCAGGCCGACACCTGGTCGGTCCGCCAGGTCTTCGACGACCCCGACGGCGACCGCGACTGGGGCATCTCCGCCACCGTCCACCTGGCCGCCAGCGACGCCGCCGGCGAGCCCGTCCTCCAGGTCACCGCCATCGGCCCCCACGACCCCCGGTGGGCGGTGACTTAGCGACCTAACCCCCTGGAGGGGTGCCTCAGCGACGTATCAGGGGTGGTGATGGGTCGCTGAGACACCGCCCCCGGGAGGGGGCTCAGCGTCGACGAAGCACCAGCGGCGCCCGGTCGACCGGGACGTTGGTGATGTTGCGCAGCACGTGACGAGTGGGCTGCTCGGCCGTCACCTCGTACCGCTGCAGCACCTCGCGCAGCACGATCGTGCCCTCCATCAAGGAGAACGCGGCGCCGATGCAACGGCGGACCCCACCGCCGAACGGGATC
>DATMSF010000185.1:0-3523 GCA_035565535.1 Aeromicrobium sp. | reverse complement strand
CGAGGGCGTGCACCTTGACGGCTTGTTCGGGGTCGCGATGGATCTGTTCGGCCACCTGTCGAGCAGTCTCCTCGTCGACGCCCTTCTCGGCGATCATCGCCGCCAGCTCCGCGGTCTCGGCTTCCTCGTTGTCCTCGATCTCCTCGCGCTCGATGTCGATCTGCGCCTGGGCGAACTCGCTCTGGCTGGCCACCGAGGTGTACTCACCGGCGGCCATCGAGAAGGCGCCTGCCGCAAGGCCGGCGAGCCCGGCGAGCACCACGGGTTCGCGGCCCTCGCTGCCGCCGACCACGCCCATGATCAGGGCGAAGTTCGACACCAGTCCGTCCATGGCGCCGAAGACCGCTGGGCGCAGCCAGCCGCCCATCACGTCGGGGTGCTCGTGCTGGATCGACTCGGTCGACGGCAAGGGATCCGGGGTCTGGCTCATGTCGCATACCGTAGGGCCTCGGCCGTCCGCCGTCACCGAAGGACAGCCTCTGCTCAGCAGGAGTCAGTCGGAGGCGGACACGGTCTCGGTTCGCCGTCGCGTCAGCACGAAGTACGCAGCAGCACACGCGAACACGATGATCGACGTCCAGACGTTGAGCCGGAACGGTCCGATGTGGTTCACGGTGTCGATGCGCAACAGCTCGATCCAGAACCGGCCGGCGGTGTAGAGCATGACGTACAGCGCGAATGCCCGCCCTCGGGTGAAGCCGTAGCGGCGGTCCAGCCAGACCAGCAGCGCCGCTGCCGCCAGGTTCCACATCAGCTCGTACAGGAACGTCGGGTGGAACGTCGCGAACTCCAGATAGCCTTCGGGCCGGTGAGGTGCGTCGATCTCCAACGCCCACGGCACGGTCGTGGGCTTGCCGAACAGCTCTTGGTTGAAGTAGTTGCCGATGCGGCCGATCGCCTGGGCGACCAGCAGCCCGGGAGCGAGCGAGTCCGCGACCAGGCTCAGCGACACGCCGTACCGGCGAGCCGCGATCCAGGCTCCGAGCGCGCCGCCGGCGATGGCGCCCCAGATGCCCAGGCCGCCCTCCCAGATTTTCAGGGCGTTCCAGGGGTCACGACCGTCGGCGAAGTACAGCTCGGGGTCGGTGATCACGTGGTACATACGCGCGCCGACGATGCCGAACGGGATGGCCCACATCGCGATGTCACCCATCAGCCCGGCGCGACCGCCCCGGGCCGTCAGCCGCCGGTCCCCGATCCAGATCGCGAACAGCGCCCCGACGATGATCGCCAACGCGTAGGCGCGCAGCGGGAGCGGTCCGATGTGCCAGACGCCCTGGGCAGGGCTGGGGATGAACGTCAGCACGTCAGATCTTCCCTTCGACTCCGGCGCGTAGGTCCTCGGCGAGCGTACTGATCGCTGCGATGCCGGCGGCATCGTCCTCGGCCTCGAGCAGGCAGCGGACGAGCGCCGAGCCGACGATCACTGCGTCGGCGAACTCGGCGACCTCGCGGGCCTGGACGCCGTTGCTGACGCCCAGCCCGACTCCGACGGGCTTGTCGGTGACCCGGCGCAGGCGGGCGACCAGCTCGGGTGCCAGGTTGCTGGTCTGCTCGCGGGCGCCGGTGACGCCCATGACCGCCGTCGCGTAGATGAACCCGCTGGCCGCTTCGGCCGTCATCGCGAGCCGCTCGTCGGTCGAGGACGGAGCGACGAGGAAGATCTTGTCGAGCCCGTGTGCGTCGGCGGCTGCGATCCACTCGGCGCCTTCGTCGGGGATCAGGTCCGGGGTGATCAGACCGGAGCCACCGGCCTCGGCCAGCGCGGCGGCGAACCGGTCGACGCCGTACCGTTCGACGGGGTTCCAGTACGTCATGATCACGGTGGGCGCCACGGCCGATGCCGCGCGCACGATGTCGAGCACGTCGGCGATGCGGGTGCCCGCGGCCAGCGCCGTGTCGGCGGCTGCCTGGATGACCGGACCGTCCATCACCGGGTCGCTGTACGGCAGCCCGACCTCGACCAGGTCGACTCCTGCCGCCACCATCGCCTCGACCGCGGCGATCGACTGCTGCTTGGTCGGAAAGCCGGCTGGCAGGTACCCGACGAGAGCGGCACGCCCCTCGGCGCGGGTCTGAGCGAACAGCTCGTCGATGCGACCGCTCATGACCGGCCCCCGTCCAGCAGGCCGAAGTACTGCGCAGCGGTGTGGACGTCCTTGTCCCCACGACCGGACAGGTTGACCAGGATCGTCGCGTCCGGGCCGAGCTCCTTGGCTAGCTCCAGCGCGCCGGCCAGGGCGTGTGCGGACTCGATGGCCGGGATGATGCCCTCGGTCTTGCACAACAGGTCGAACGCGGCCATCGCCTGCGCGTCCGTCGCCGGCCGATAGCTGGCCCGGCCGATGTCGGCCAGGTAGGAGTGCTCGGGTCCGACCCCCGGGTAGTCCAGTCCGGCCGAGATCGAGTGCGACTCCATTGTCTGGCCCTCGTCGTCCTGCAGCAGGAACGACCGAGCACCGTGCAGCACCCCGACGGCCCCACCGGTGATCGTCGCCGCATGTCGGCCGGTGTTGACGCCGTCACCGCCGGCCTCGATCCCGACCAGCCGCACGTCGCGGTCATCGATGAAGCCGGTGAACAGTCCGATGGCGTTGGAGCCGCCGCCGACGCAGGCGACCGCAGCATCGGGTAGTCCCCCGGTCAGCTGCAGGCACTGCTCGCGCGCCTCGTCGCCGATCGCGCGCGTCAGGTCCCGCACCATCGTCGGGAACGGGTGCGGCCCCGCTGCGGTGCCGAACAGGTACGACGTGTGGTCGACGCTCGCGACCCAGTCGCGCAGTGCCTCGTTGATGGCGTCCTTGAGGGTGCGGCTGCCGCTGGTGACCGAGACGACCTCGGCGCCGAGCATCCGCATGCGGGCGACGTTCAGCGCTTGACGCTCGGTGTCGACCTCACCCATGTAGACGACGCACTCCAGGCCCAGGTAGGCGCACGCGGTGGCCGACGCGACGCCGTGCTGCCCGGCACCAGTCTCGGCGATCGCACGCGGCTTGCCGATGCGCTTGGCCAGCAGCGCCTGGCCGATGACGTTGCGGATCTTGTGGGCGCCGGTGTGGTTCAGGTCCTCGCGCTTGAGCAGGATACGAGCCCCAGCGGCCTCGGAGAACCGGGTCGCGTCGTACAACGGGCTCGGCACGTTCGCGTACTCGCGCATCATCCGGGCCAGCTCGGCGGTGAACGCGGGATCGGCCTTGGCCTCGGTCCACGCCCGATCGAGCTCCTCCAGCGGTGCCACGAGCGCCTCGGGCATGAATCGGCCGCCGAATCGACCGAAGTGGCCGGTGGCGTCGGGTTGGGCGTAAGCGGAGGAGGTCATGACAGATCTGATCCTGACGGGTGAGGGTGCGATGGGGTGGGCGACGTACGGTCGACCTTCACCATCGGTGCTGCAGCGCGGGATGCGTACCGGCCGCGACGAGGTCGGCGACCGTGGCGCGCGGATCGTCTCCACTGACGAGCGTCTCGCCGACCAGGACCACGTTGGCTCCCTGCTTGGCGTACTCGATGACGTCCAGCGGCC
>DATMSF010000184.1:0-11824 GCA_035565535.1 Aeromicrobium sp. | reverse complement strand
CAACGAGGCCAACACCGCGAACTACACCACCAGGTGGGACGTCACCCGATCCGCTGCGGCGCCGTACCGCGATGACCGCACCATTGGCCTATACGCGACCGGCCCATCGAGACGGGATCGTCGATCTACTGCGGTTGGCCGACATGCTGGCCGACGATTCTGACCCGTTGGTGAGCAAGCCGTTCGGGATCGCGTTGAAGCACGCCGGCGGGGTCGCGCCGGATCTGTTGGTTGCTTTCCTCGCTCGCACCGGTGAACGTCTGCCGGCGCCGGTGCTTCGTCAAGCGAAGCAGAAACTCCCACCTACCGAGGGGAAATCATGAGTCCGCGATCTTGTGCCGCGTGCGGGGCCAGCGGTCGTTTCGGGTCGTGCACGGAGTTGTTCCATCGACTGTTGGCGCTGGATCATCAGCGGCTTGCGCCATGGGGAGAGTTCCACGGACTCAATGTGGCGTGCTTCCACCTTCAACACCCTGAAGGAGTCGCCACGAGTGTGCTTAGCGCGCAGTGGCGAGTCACCGAGGCTTTCTTGGCGGGTGGGATCGAGGCAGCCCACGAGCGGGAGCGCCGCTGGCGTGCTGAAACGAAGCTGCGCGGAGGGCACCCCGGTGTCGATCTCGTCGTGCCCGCGCAAGTCCGGTCACCGGTGTTCACCATCGAAGACCTCTCGAGCGACGGGACTTTCCCCGCGCAGGGCTATGCCGAACGAGCCACGAAGTGGGCCGAATCAGTGCGCCACGAAAGATCAGGACGCTAGGGCCGATCTGGTCTATCCGTATGTCGATGCGGGTGCATGGGGGAGTGGATGGATAGGTTCATGCCCTCTAGGTGCGCAACACCTCGCGGGCTGCGTGTGTTGAATCTCTGGGGCCGCAATGGGGCCGCAGAGCAACGAAAAAGGACCCCTGACGCTGACAAACGCCGGAAGACGTTTATGCAGGCCAGGGGCCGTTTTTGGCAACTACTGACAGAGGGTGAACCCTCAAATCAGATGTCGTAATAGAGCTCGAACTCGTGGGGGTGCGGGCGCAGCTGGACGGGGAGGATCTCCTCGTTGCGCTTGTAGTCGATCCACGTCTCGATCAGGTCCGGCGTGAAGACGTCGCCGGCGGTCAAGAACTCGTGGTCGCGCTCGAGGTTGTCGAGCACGGCGTTCAACGAGGTCGGGACCATGTCGATCTGCTCGTACTCCTCGGGCGGGAGCTCGTAGATGTTCTTGTCGATCGGCGCAGGCGGTTCGATCTTGTTCTTGATGCCGTCGATGCCGGCCAGCAGCAGGGCCGAGAACGCCAGGTACGGGTTGCTCGACGGGTCGGGGCAACGGAACTCGATGCGCTTGGCCTTCGGGTTCGACCCGGTGATCGGGATGCGCACGCACGCCGAACGGTTGCGAGCGGAGTAGACCAGGGCGATCGGGGCCTCGAAGCCCGGCACCAAGCGGTGGTAGGAGTTCACCGACGGGTTGGTGAACGCCAGCAGGCTCGGGGCGTGGCGCAGGATTCCGCCGATGTAGTAGCGGGCGGTGTCGGACAGTCCGCCGTAGCCGGCCTCGTCGTAGAACAGCGGTGAGCCGTCGTTCCAGATCGACTGGTGGACGTGCATGCCCGAACCGTTGTCACCGAAGATCGGCTTCGGCATGAACGTGACGGTCTTGTCGGCGGCCCACGCGGTGTTGCGGACGATGTACTTGAACTTCATGATGTCGTCCGCGGCCTTGAGCAGCGTGTCGAACTTGTAGTTGATCTCGGCCTGGCCGGCGGTGCCGACCTCGTGGTGGCCGCGCTCGATCTCCAGGCCGACCTGGGCCAGGTTGTCCATCATGTCGTTGCGCAGATCGGCGAAGCGGTCCGTGGGCTGGACGGGGAAGTAGCCGCCCTTGAAGCGCACCTTGTAGCCGCGGTTCTCGTGCACCGGGTCAGCGGTCGACCAGGCCGACTCGACCGACTGGATCTCGTAGTAGCTCTTGTACGCGCTGGTGCCGTAGGAGACGCGGTCGAAGATGTAGAACTCGGCCTCGGGGGCGAAGAACGCGGTGTCACCGATGCCGGTCGTCTTCAAATAGGCCTCGGCCTTGCGAGCGATGTTGCGCGGATCGCGCGAGTACGCCTCGCCCGTGATCGGGTCGTGGACGAAGAAGTCCATCGCGATCGTCTTGGGGTTGCGGAACGGGTCGACGTACGCCGTGTCGAAGTCCGGCAGCAGCGTCATGTCGGACTGGTCGATGCTCTGGAAACCACGAATCGACGAGCCGTCGAAGGCGACACCGTTCTGCGCCATGTCGGCGTCGAACGCCGAAGCGGGCAAGGTGACCTGCTGCTGGATGCCGGGCAGATCGGTGAATCGAACGTCGATGTACTGCACGTCCTCGTCCGACACGAACTTGAAGAATTCGTCAGCGTTGCTGAACACGGGGCCTCCTCAGCCGCCTAGTGCGGCCCCGGGCCCGAAGACCCAGGGTGGTCGTGGCATGTCACCTGACCATTGCCCATGACCATACGGAGCGACAGTTTCCCAACCATCACTGGTTTGTTTCCGACATGTTACAAAGTCGCCGGGGTTCGGTGCGGCAGGTTTCGACGCCCTCGATCCTCAAGCACCTCACCGGGAGGGGTGGGGGTGCTGGGTAGGGTTCACGTGTGGAAGTGGCCGGGCTGGGACGTCGGATCATCGCGCTGTTCATCGACTGGATCGTCGCCGCACTCAGCGTCATGGCGTTCTTCGACGTGTCGTACCCGCCGGAGAATCCCGTCGAGAACCTCATCATCACCGCGGCGTATGTCGTCGAGGTCGGCCTGCTCGTCGGTCTGCTGGGGTTCTCGATCGGCAAGCGCGTCGTGGGCATTCGCGTCGAACGGCCCGGCGGGCGACCGCCGGCGATCCACCTGGCGCTCCTGCGGACGTTCCTGATCTGTCTGATCATCCCGCCGCTCGTGCAGAACAAGGAAGGCCGCGGCCTTCACGACGTCCTGAGCAACACGCGGCAGGTTTCCCTGTAGGCTCCGGCCATTCGACCTCGGGGGAGCGGTGCAGACCGCCCGACCCCAGGAGACATCGACATGGCCACCTCGGAGACCACGACCCGCATCCTGTTCGCCCTGGTCGGAGCCCTCGCTGCTGCACTCGTGGTGGTCCTGGTCGTGCTGTTCACCGGCGGCGACGATCCGACAGAACCTGCTGCCGAACCCGGCGTCACAGAGCCGGCGCCGGCACCGAGCGAGGAGCCGGACACCAGCGGCGACGCCGATCTGGCCGCGTTCGTGCAGCTTACGGTCGACAACGTCGCCGACATCACCAAGTCCGACTGGGACATCGATCCGGGTGCCGAAGAAGCCGACATCGGGCTCGGTTTCTGCGGTCAACCATTGGAGACGGGTGCCGTGCCGGTCTCGCAGGCCACCCATCACCTTTTGGTCGACGGACCGGGCACGTTGCCGCGCGTGACGACGCTCGGAACGGTGTTCCCGAACGAAGCCGCCGCGCAGGAGTACATGGCCGCACGAGCAGCCTCCGACTCGTGCGGGGAGTGGACGAACCAGGACGACGTGGTGCTCGAGGTCACCGAGCCTCCGTCGACGCCGACGCTGGTCGGCTGCCGCTGCCAAGAAGTGCAGCTGCATCGCGTGGATGCCTACCTGCCGGGTAGCGACGTGCACGCCCAGTACACGATCGTCGCCCGCCAGGGCAGGTTCGTGTCGATGGCGTTCTACACGATCGACGAGTCCGTGGCGACGTCGCCGGACGCGCTGCAGATGGTGGCCGAGCTCCAGGACCGTCTGGTCGAGCGCGTCAACGAGATCGCGACGACGAACTGACGGTCAGCGGCGCAGGAGTCAGCCGCGAAGCGCCTTGCGGGCGCCGCGCATCGAGTTCTGGTTCATCGGCCCGCGCGGCATCGGCACCTGCGGGCGCATCGCGTCGAGGGCCTTCATCTTGTTGATGACCTCCGACATCTGTGCGGGCTTGATGTTCTTCTTCATCTTGCGCACGTGCTTGGTCAGCTTCGCCAACGGCACCTGGCCCTCGCCGCGGCCGACCACGATGTCGAGCACGGGGATCTCCTCGCCGACGACACGGCCGTGCTTCTTCTTCTCCGTGCCCAGCAGCTGCTGCACGCGGGTGGGGTTGCCCTCGCCGACCAGGATCACGCCCGGACGTCCGATGACGCGATGGACGACGTCCTGGTTCTTCGTCACGGCAACGGCGGGCTTGACCTCCCAGCCCCGGCGCAGCATCTGCAACGCTCCAGCGGCAGCGCCCGGCTGTCCCTCGATCTGCAGGTAGGCCGACTTCTCGGCCCGGCGACCGAACACGATCAGGGCGGCGAGGATGCCGACCAGAACCGCGAAGATCGAGCTGATGACGACACCGAAGGTGCTGGCGCCGAACGTCAGGATCGCCAGCACGGCGGCGATGCCACCGGCGACCAGGAACGTCAGCAGCAGGATCAAGCCGATGTTCGGGTCGGTCTTCTTGGTCAGGCGGTACGCCTGACGCATCTGACGGATGCGACCCTTGGGGGCTTCGGCTGCTGCGTTCGACATGATGCTCAGTCTACGGACGTGGCTCCGAGCGGCTGCGCGAGAGTCCCGCGCCGCTCGATGGCCTGCTTGTACAGGGTCCCGGCGCGGTACGACGAGCGGACCAGCGGTCCGGACATGACTCCGGCGAAGCCGATCTCGTCGGCCTCGTGCTTGAGCTCGACGAACTCCTCGGGCTTGACCCAGCGCTCGACCGGGTGGTGGCGTGCGGACGGGCGCAGGTACTGCGTGATGGTGATCAGGTCGCAGCCGGCCGCGTGCAGGTCGCGCAAGGCCTCGGAGACTTCCTCACGGGTCTCGCCCATGCCCAGGATCAGGTTCGACTTGGTGACCAGGCCGAAGTCGCGCGCCCGGGTCAGCACGTCGAGCGACCGGTCGTAACGGAACGCCGGGCGGATGCGCTTGAAGATGCGCGGCACGGTCTCCAGGTTGTGGGCGAGCACCTCGGGGCGTGACTCGAACACCTCGGTCAGCAGCTCGGGGATACCGTTGAAGTCCGGGATCAGGTTCTCGACCCCCGTGCCGGGATTGAGCTCGTGGATCTTGCGCACCGTCTCGGCGTACAGCCACGCGCCGCCATCGGGCAGGTCGTCGCGGGCGACACCGGTGATGGTGGCGTACTTCAGCTCCATCTTCTGCACCGACTCGGCCACGCGACGTGGCTCGTCGCGGTCCAGCGCGGTGGGCTTGCCGGTGTCGATCTGGCAGAAGTCGCAGCGTCGCGTGCACTGCTCGCCACCGATCAAGAAGGTGGCCTCGCGGTCCTCCCAGCACTCGAAGATGTTGGGACAGCCCGCTTCCTGACAGACCGTGTGCAGGCCCTCGCCCTTCACGAGCTTCATCAGCTCGTTGTACTCCGGACCCATCTTCGCGCGGGTCTTGATCCACGAGGGCTTCTTCTCGATGGGGGTTTGCGAGTTGCGGACCTCGAGGCGCAGCAGCTTGCGGCCATCCGGTGCGATCGTCACACGTCCACCCTACGCCCCGTGGTGGAACGCTTCTTGCGCCCTGGGGTCGAGCGCTCGACGTAACGTGAGGCGGGCCTGGATCGTTTGACCGGGTGTGCCAGTGATCCGCCGCGTCACCGTGTTCTCGTTCGTCCTGGTGACCGCGCTCGCAGGTGCGGCCACGCTCGCTGCGGCAGCCGATGCGGACTACGCGCCGTTGGATCGCCAGGGCCCACCGCTGAGCGCTCCGGTCGAGGAGATGGCGGCGGCGTACCGGTGCCACGGCGACTTCTCCTCGGCGCTGCAGCCCGTGCTGTTCGTCCCGGGCACGAGCGTGACCGTCGACGAGTCGTTCTCGTGGAACTACGCCAACGCCTTCGACGCCGAGGGTCGGCCGTACTGCACGATCCAGCCGCCGCAGCGGACCCAGGCAGACATCCAGGTCGCGGGGGAGTACGTGGTGTACGCGATCCGCGAGACGTTCGCACAGGCGGGACGACCCATCGCGGTGCTGGGCCACAGCCAGGGCGGGATGTCGCCGCGTTGGGCGCTGCGGTTCTGGCCCGACACCCGCGCCATGGTCGAGGACCAGATCGGGATGGCCCCGTCCAACCACGGCACGTTCGGCGACGGTTGCAGCGACACGGAGCCGTGCGTCGAGGCCCTGTGGCAGCAGTCACCGGGCTCGGCTTTCCTGCAGGCCCTGAACAGCCGAGCCGAGACGATCGAGGGAATCGACTACACCGTCATCTACTCCGAGACCGACGACCGGGTGCCGAACGAGTCGTCGATCCTGACCACCGGCGACGGCGAGATCACGAATGTGTCCATCCAGAGCATCTGTCCACGAACGCCATGGGGCAATCACCTGCTGATCGGCACGATCGACCCGGCCGCCTATGCGCTGGTCCACGACGCGCTCGAGCACGACGGACCGGCTGACCCGGCCCGCATCGACCCGGCGGTGTGCTCGCAGCTGGTCATGCCGGGCGTCACGGTCGACCTGGAGCTGGTCAACCTCGTGCAGCTGCTGCTCGAACAGGGGCTCCAGCAGGTTCCCGGCAACCCGACTGCTGCTCCCTTCGTCGACGCCGAACCGCCGTTGAAGTGCTACGTCACGGCCGCCGGCTGCTCCGCGACGAGTGACTCCGATGGCTCGGACGGGGTGGGCGACGACGCCGGTGCCGGAGACGGCGCTGGTGCCGGAGACGACGTGACACCCGACCAGAGCGGCTTGCCGACTCCCCGTGGCGATATCGAGGCGACTCCGCAGGCGGGAGGGACCGATCGGTCCGCCACGACGGTCGGTGCGGACGGGCTGCCCCGCACCGGATCGCCGACATCGTTCGAC
Organism: Aeromicrobium sp.; assembly: GCA_035565535.1. Lineage (GTDB taxonomy): Bacteria > Actinomycetota > Actinomycetes > Propionibacteriales > Nocardioidaceae > Aeromicrobium. The sequence goes on along the minus strand of DATMSF010000184.1, from coordinate 4,988 downwards.
GCCGTCCTCGTGGGGTTGGCGATCGTCGTGCTCGGGGCCAAGTTCTGGTCCGCCGGGCGGCTGACCAGATGATGCGTCGGGTCGAACGGGTCGCGTAGCGTGGAGCCATGCTCCAGACACGAGGACTGTCCAGGGCGTTCGGGGGGAAGATCGTCGTCGACGGTGTCGACATCGATGTGCGCCCTGGGCGTGTGACCGGGTTCGTCGGTGCCAACGGTGCCGGCAAGACCACGACGATGCGCATGATCCTGGGGGTGCTGGCCTCCACGGCGGGCGAGGTGTGGTGGGACGGCCGGCCGATCACCGCCGAGCAGCGCCGGCGCATCGGCTACATGCCCGAGGAGCGTGGGTTGTACCCGCGACTGCCGATCCTGGACCAGCTGGTCTACCTCGCCCGGCTGTACGACCTCACGCCGGCTGACGGCCGCGTGCGTGGTGAGGAGCTGCTCGCGCACTTCGGGCTGCAGGATCGCACCGACGACCTGCTCGACTCGCTGTCGTTGGGCAACCAACAGCGGGTGCAGATCGCCGCGGCGCTGATCCACCGCCCCGAGGCGCTCGTGCTCGACGAGCCGTTCAGCGGGCTCGATCCGGTCGCGGTCGACCAGATGATCGAGCTGCTGCAGCGCGAGGCCGGCGACAAGCCCCTGCTGTTCTCCAGCCATCAGCTCGACCTCGTCGAGCGGTTGTGCGACGACCTGGTGATCCTCTCGGCCGGGCGCGTCGTCGCGGCCGGGACGGTCGACGAGCTGCGCAGCCGGGGACCGGAGCGCTACCGCGTGGTCTTCGACGGTGCCGACGCCACGACGATCAAGAAGCAGCGCGGCATCACGGTGCACCAGGTCGAGGGATCGACCGCGGTGGTCGATCTCGTCGGGATCTCGCCGTCGGAGCTGTTGGCCGCCGTCACCGCCGAGTCGAGCATCGCCGAGTTCGCGCGGGTCCATCAACCGCTGTCCGACATCTACCGAGAGGTGGCGTCATGAACGGTCGCCCCGAGACCGATCGCCCCGAGAACGGCCGGATGGCGCCGTGGCGCATCGTCGCCGAGCACGAGGTCAGCACCCAGCTGCGGCAGAAGTCGGTGCGCATCAGCGCCGCCGTCATGGTGCTGGGAGTGATCGCGGTCATCGTGCTGTCGTCGATCTTCGGCGACAAGCCGTCGACCTACGACGTCGCTGTCACCGACGCGCAGACCTCGGCGGTCGTCGACCAGGCGTCGCAGGCGCTGGACGAGGCCGACGAGGGCGCGACGATCACCGCGCGCACGGCCGAGTCCGAGCAGAGCGCCGAGGAGCTGGTCACCGCGGGTGAGGTGGACGCCGCCCTGGTGCCGTCCGCCGACGGCTACGTCATCGTCGGCGACCGTGACATCTCCTCCGAGCTGTCCGCCGCGCTCGCCACCGCCGTGCAATCGACGGTGGTCGGCGCCAATGCCGAGGCACTGGGCGTGGACCTGACCGCACTGCAGGCCGGGGCGACGGTCGAGCACCGACTGCTGGACCCCGACGCGCAGAACGCCGGCGCGCGACAGCTGATGTCGTTCGTGATGCTGCTGCTGTTCTACATCACGGCGATCACGTTCGGCATCACGATCGCGCAGAGCGTCGTGCAGGAGAAGGAGAGCCGGATCGTGGAGATCCTCGCCGCCGCCGTGCCGACGCGATCGTTGCTGTGGGGCAAGGTGCTGGGCAACTCGCTGCTGGCCTTCGGCCAGATCGGCCTGGTCATCGTGGCCGCACTGGTCACGCTCCGGTTGACCGGCTTCGACGACCTGTTCGCGGTCGCCGGCAGCACGATGGGCTGGTACGCGCTGTTCTTCGTGCTCGGGTTCGTCGCGATGGCCGGGCTGTGGGCCATCGCCGGTTCGCTGGCGTCGCGGCAGACCGACCTGCAGAGCACCACGATGCCGGCCAACCTGCTGTTGTTCGCGCCGTACATGATCGCCGTGGCCGCGGGGGAGGGCGTCAAGACCGTGTTCTCGATGCTGCCCATCACCTCGGCGATGCTGATGCCCAGCCGGATGGCCGAGGGGTCGGTCCCGTGGTGGCACCTGCTGGTCGCCGTGGTGGCCAACGTGATCGCGATCGTGGTGACGGTGCGCATCGCGGCGCGGGTCTACGAGCGCACGCTGATGCGCACCGAACGGCGACTGAGCTTCCGCGAGGCGCTCAGGCTCAGCGACTGAGCCCCAGCACCGGAACGGCCGGGCCGGTCTCGTGCACGATGTCCGGCGACGGCGTGTAGGGCTGCCAGCGCAGCAGGTCGATCAGGTGCGGAGCGACCGCGGCGGCGGCCTCTCGCACCGTGACGTCGCGGCCCAGCTCCTCGGTCAGGGTCGCCACCCCTGCGTCGGCGATACCGCACGGCACGAAGCGGTCGTACCACGCCAGGTCGACGTCGGCGTTGAGCGAGAAGCCGTGCATCGTCACGCCGCGTGACACGCGGATGCCGATCGCGGCGATCTTGCGCTCGGGACGGCCGGGCGACGCCGCCAGCCAGACACCGGAACGACCCGACACGCGACCCGCGGGTACACCGAGGTCACCCACCGCCCGGATCAGCGCTTCCTCGACGCGCCGAACGTAATCGACCACCAGCACGTGCGACGGCAGCTTGGTGATGGGGTAGCCCACCAGCTGGCCGGGTCCGTGGAAGGTGATCTTGCCGCCGCGGTCGACCTCGACGACCGGCGTCCCGTCCTGCGGGCGTTCGTGCGGCTCGGTGCGGCGGCCCGCGGTGTAGACGGGCGGATGCTCCAGGAACAGGGCGACGTCACCGATCTCGTCGTCGGCGCGACGTGCGTGCAGACGGCGCTGCAGATCCCACGCCTCGGTGTACTCGATCGCATCGTCGCCGAACCACTCGTCGCGGATCACCAGGTCAGTCACGCTCCCCACGGTACTCGCGTCGCCTCGGACGTCGGCTGTGGACAACCCCGGCGGGCTCGCGCGGTTCACGCCACAGTGGCGTCATGGACTGGTGGTGGCCGGTGGTCGTGCTGTTGGCCCACGTGGGGCCGGGGGAGGACGACCGGTGGGCCCGGGTGCTCACCGGCCTGGACCTGCAGCGGGCGGTGGCGCTCCGGCACGACGACCCCGACGCGCTGCGCGACGTCTACGCATCGGACGCGGCCGCCGAGGACGATCTGGAGCTGCTGGGGGCCTACCGCAAGCGCGGAGGCCAGCTCGAGGGTGCACTGCTGCTGGTCGAGAGAGCCGAGGTGCAGCGCATGACGGACGACCAGGTGAGGCTGCGCGTCGTCGACCGGCTCGGCCCCACGCGCGTGCGATGGGAGGACGGGTCGTCGACGCGGCTGCCGCGCGACTCGTCGAGCGAACGCGTCGTCGTGCTGACGCTGACCGACGACGGCTGGCGGATCAGCGAAGCGCGGCGTCCAGCGCCGAGGTGAGATCGGGGTGCTGGAACCGGAAGCCGGAGCCTTCCAGGGCCGCAGGTACCAGGTCCAGCGAGCCCAGCAGATCGTCGGCGATACCGCCCAGAGCAGCTTTCACCGCGAACCGGGGGGCGACCATGACCGCAGGGCGGTGCAGCGCCTGGCCCAACGCCTTGGTGAACTCGGAGTTGCTCACCGAGTGCGGCATCGCCAGGTTGACCGGCCCGGAGACCTGGGTGTCGAGCAGGTGGACGATCGCGCCGACCCAGTCATCGCGGCTGATCAGCGACATCCGCTGCTCGCCCGACCCGAACCGGGCGCCACCGCCGAGCTTGAACACCGGCAGCATCGCCTTGAGCGCGCCACCTTCGCGGCCCAGCACCATCGACGTCCGCAAGAACACGGTCCGAGCACCGGCGTCCACGGCCGGTCGGGCCGCGTCCTCCCACTGCTGGGACACCTCGGCCAGGAAACCGTCGCCCGGCGCCGCCGACTCGTCCAACAGGTCAGATCCGCGGTCGACGCCGTACCACGACATCCCCGAGCCGGACAGGAGCACCGGCGGCGTCGGCGCCTTGGCGACCGCTCGGGCCAATGTCCGCGTCGCCCCGATGCGCGAGGACAGGATCTCCTGGCGCCGCGCCGACGTGCGGGGCCAGGACGAGATCGGTGAGCCCGACAAGTTGACCACGGCGTCGACCTGGTCGATCAGCACCTGGTCGAGGCGGCCGGTCGCCGGATCCCACGTCGACTCGGTGCTGCTGAGCGTCGGCCGACGGACCAGGCGGGTGACCTGGTGCCCGTCGGCCGTCAGCCGATCGACGAGCGCCGAGCCGAGGAAGCCCGACGCGCCGCCGACGACGACGTGCACGGCTCAGGACCCGAGCTCGGCCTCGAAGGAACCGCTCTGCAGCCGTTCCTTGACCGCCGTCAGGAAACGACCGGCGTCGGCGCCGTCGACCAGACGGTGGTCGTAGGTCAGGGCCAGGTAGGCCATCGACCGCACGGCGATGCTCTCGCCCACGACGGGGTCGCTGATCACGACCGGGCGCTTGACGACCGCGCCGACGCCCAGGATCGCGACCTGCGGCTGGTTGATGATCGGCGTGTCGAACAGCGCGCCGTTGCTGCCCAGGTTCGTGATCGAGAACGTGCCGCCGGACAGCTCGTCGGGCATCAGCTTGTTGGTGCGCGAGCGCTCGGCGACGTCGGCGATCTTGCGTGCCAGCCCGGCGATCGACAGGTCGCCGGCGTCGCGGATCGTCGGTGCGAGCAGGCCTCGCTCGGTGTCGACGGCGATCGACAGGTGCTCACCGGGCGGGTACGTGATCGTGCCCTCTTCCAGGTCCAGCGCCGCGTTCAGCACGGGGTAGACCTTGAGCGCCTCGATGGCGGCCTTGGCGAAGAACGGCAGGTACGTCAGCTTGACGCCCTCGCGCTCGGCGAACGCGTCCTTGTGCTTGGCGCGCAGCCGGGCGATCTCGGTCACGTCGACCTCGTGCACCTGCGTCAGCTGGGCCGACGTGTCGAGCGACTCCATCATGCGTCGGGCAATCGTGTTCCGCAGGCGGCTGACCTTCTCGGTCTTGCC
>DATMSF010000183.1:0-1926 GCA_035565535.1 Aeromicrobium sp. | reverse complement strand
GCGCCACCGTCGCCGTCTCGACCCACGACCCCGACCTCCGTCTCGACGGCGTCGTCTCAATGGTCGGTGGTTGAGAAGTGGTCGGTTCCCTCAACCCGCTGGCTCAGCTGGCCGTCGGCTTCGGGTCACTGTTCGCGTCGTTCTGGATCCGCGATCTGGACGTGGCGTTGTGGACCGTCGGCGCCTACGCGCTGGCCGCGGTGGTGTTCCTGCCCGGCTGGCGTTATCCGCTGGTGTGCCTTGGCTTCACGTCGATCGCCGCCGTGACGATCGTCTACTCGACGTGGCGACTCGGTGGCCACGACCTCGAGGAGGCGGTGACGGCGGGCCTGCGGATCGTGGTCCTGGCCTGGCCGGGCTCGGTCATGGCGGGCTACGTCGATCCGCAGCGACTGGCGGACAACCTGGCCCAGAGGGTCAAGCTGCCGGACCGGTTCGTCGCGGCGTTCGCCGCAGCGTTGCAGAAGGTCACCGGCCTCGGGATCACCTGGACCGAGCTCGAGCGTGTCCGGCGGGCCCGCGGTGTCGGGCCCACGGCCAATCCCGTGGCGTTGACGCGGCACGCAGGGGCGATGTCGTTCGCCCTGCTGGTGCAGGCGTTGCGCGGCGCCTCGCAGACATCAATAGCGATGGACGCGCGAGGCTTTGCCTCAGCTCACCACCGGTCGTGGGCCGAACCTGCGACCTGGACGTGGCGGGACTGGGCAGCGTTGTTGCTGGGGGCAGCGCTGGCTGCCGTCCCGGTGGTACTTCAGGCAGCGGGGACGTAGTCGATCAGAAGCGGAGGCGTGGGCAAGCGCACCAGGTGTACTTCTGGTGGATCGTACGCGTCCGGCGGCATCAAGCCGTGCCCCTTGATGGCGTGATGTCTTCGGCACAGACACCACAAGTTGGATCCACTGGTCGCGCCGCCGTCGTCGAACGGCACCCGGTGGTCCAGATCGGTCGATTCTGCGGGTTTGCTGCAACCGGAGACCCGGCAGCGGCGATCTCGCCACCGGACGGCCCTTCTGAGGGACTCAGGTGGTTGGTATCCGATGCGAGTGACGTCGAGGACGTGTCCGAGATCGTCGGTCAGCAGCCGAGTCCACAACGTCGACTGCGCTTCGGCCAGCTCGAACACCCAAGCGGTGGGGATGGGGACGTCGTCGTCGATGTCGAGGACGTGTGCGGGGACGTCGGTCACGCCCGCGAGCGCCTTGGCTTCCACGAGCACGGCGATCTCGGCGGTGATGTCGCACTCGGTCCCGGTGGCGTTGGTGAGCCATGAGCAGAACACGTCGGCTTCCTTCTGCGCGCGAGTGCGGTTGTCGTCCAGCTCGCGGGCTGCAGCACGCAGCCGCTTGCGAATGGCGACAGCGGCCGGAGTGGGTATCCATGCCGTCACTTCGCTCATGCCGTTGCGGGCGTGCCGGATGTCGACGAAACGCTTGTCGCGCTCCACCTCGGCCTGCTCGCGCTCGATGCGCTCGAGGCGGTCGATCAGCTTGTCGACCCAACGGCGCAGCTCTGCGTTGGTGTGTTTCGCGGCGTAGTCGACGGCCGGTTCCTCGAGCGCGGCGACCGTCTCGGGTTCGGCGCAACGCTCCACGGCGGCGGCGAGAGTGGATGCTTTCTGAGCATCGAACCGACCCTCACCGAACGCCGCCCAGATGCGCGGAGCGCGATCGCGAAGCCGCTCGGCCTGCTCGACGATGCGCCACACCTGCTGCTCGCTGATCCTCAACAGCTGGGCGATCTCGAGGGCGGCCGCGTTGATCGCGGTGCGCCGGAAGATCGAGGTGGTGTCGGACTCGATGTCCGCGACCATGTGCTCGTGGAGCTCCAGCACGGTGGCCCACTTCTCGTGCTCAGCACGAGCGCTCGCTCGCGCCACCGCGATCGCGTGGCGCTTGAGCGAAGTAGGAGGCATACTCAAGTGTAAGT
>DATMSF010000182.1:0-1824 GCA_035565535.1 Aeromicrobium sp. | reverse complement strand
CGAGCACCTGGAGCAGCTGCGTGGTCAGATCTTCGACGAGATCATGTCACGCACGCAGGAGACCGACCTCTCGGTGCCACTGCGGCGAGGCAGCTGGTGGTACTACACGCGAACCGTGGAAGGCAGCCAGTACGCGATCCGCTGTCGCTGCCCCATCTCGGAGGTCGATCCGGGATCGAGCGACGACCCGCTCGCGGCGTGGACGCCTCCCGATCTCGACGCCGCGGCCGCGATCCCCGGCGAACAGGTCCTGCTGGACTCCAACGTGGAGGCCGAGGGCCACGAGTTCTTCTCCCTGGGCGCGTTCAGCATCAGCGACGACGACAACTTCCTCGCGTGGTCGGTCGACACCCAGGGCGACGAGCGCTACACCATCCGGATCAAGGACCTGCGCACCGGCGAGGTGCTGCCCGACGAGATCACCGGTGCGTCGTCGGGCGCGACGTGGTCGGCCGACGCGACCCACGTGTTCTACACCACGGTCGACGACGCCTGGCGTCCGCACCGCGTGTGGCGCCACCGGGTCGGCGACACCGCCCAGGACACCCTCGTCCTGGAGGAGACAGACGAGCGATTCTTCGTCGGTGTCGGCCGCACGCACTCGGAGAAGTTCCTGGTCATCGCGTCCTCGTCGAAGATCACCAGCGAGTTCCGCGTGTTGGAGGCCGACGACCCGGAGGGCCAGTTCCAGGTCGTGCTCCCCCGACGAGACGGCGTCGAGTACTCGGTCGAGCACGCGATCCTCGACGGACGGGACGTCTTCTTCGTCCTGCACAACGACGGCGCTCCGAACTTCGAGCTGGCCGTGACGCCGGCCGACGACCCTGGGACCTTGACCACGGTGATCACCCACAGCGACGAGCGCCTCGAGGACATCGACGTGTTCGCGCGGTTCGCCGTGCTGTCGTACCGACGGGACGGGCTCGCCCGAATCGCCATCGCGCCGCTGACCCCCGACGGTCTGGGCGAGCGCCACGAGATCGACTTCGGTGAGGAGCTGTTCACCAGTGGCGTGGGCGGGAACGCCGAGTGGGACCCGCCTGTCGTACGGGTCGGTGGTGGCTCGTTCGTCACACCGGGGACCGTCTACGACTACGTCGTGGCCGAGGACCGGCTGATCCTGCGTCGCCAGGCGCCCGTCCTGGGCGGGTACGACCCCGACGACTACGAGCAGCACCGCACGTGGGCCACGGCCGAGGACGGCACCGCGGTGCCGATCTCGATCGTGTGCCGCAAGGGCACCCCGCGCGATGGAACGGCCCCCGCACTGCTCTACGGCTACGGCTCCTACGAGACCAGCCTCGACCCCGGTTTCTCGGTCATGCGCTTGTCGCTGCTGGACCGCGGGTTCGTCTTCGCCATCGCCCACGTGCGCGGAGGCGGCGAGCTCGGACGCCACTGGTACGAGCAGGGCAAGCTGCTGCGCAAGCGCAACACGTTCACCGACTTCGTCGCCTGCGCTCGGCACCTGACCGACGAGGGATGGACGTCTTCGGACCGGCTCGTCGCCGAGGGCGGCAGTGCCGGCGGACTGCTGATGGGAGCGGTGGCCAATCTGGCCCCGGGCGCCTTCTGCGGCATCGTCGCAGCCGTGCCCTTCGTGGATCCGTTGACGACGATTCTCGACCCGTCCCTGCCGCTGACCGTCATCGAGTGGGACGAGTGGGGCAATCCGCTCGACGATCCGCAGGTGTATGCGTACATGAAGTCGTACGCACCGTACGAGAACGTGGTCGACCAGTCGTACCCGGCCATCCTGGCCGTCACGAGCCTGCACGACACGCGGGTGCTGTACGTCGAACCGGCCAAGTGGGTCGCTCGACT
>DATMSF010000181.1:0-1862 GCA_035565535.1 Aeromicrobium sp. | reverse complement strand
GGCGGCGAGATCGGCCCGCCGCACCTGCATCGCGCCAAGAAGCGCGCATCGGCCAAGAAGAAGGCCAGCGCCTGACGCACACCGACAAGTCGACGCCCACCCGGATCACCGGGTGGGCGTCGGTGGTTCGGACGGTCAGTGCCTGCCGGGGCGCAGCCGCTGCAGGCCCCACAGCGTGACCCGCCACAGGGCTTCACGGACGATCGCGCCGCTCATCTTGGACCGGCCGTGGGTGCGTTCGACGAACGTGATCGGCACCTCGACGACACGCATCCCTGCAGCAACCGTCCGACGGAGCAGGTCGATCTGGAAGCAGTAACCCTGCGACGCCACGTCGGCCAGGTCCAACCTCCGCAGCGACTGGGCCCGAAAGACCCGGAACCCGCCGGTCACGTCGCGGACTGCCAGCCCTAGCATGACGCGTGCGTACCAGGTGCCGCCGCGCGAGATCAGTCGTCGGTACCAGGGCCAGTTCAGGACGGCGCCGCCGGGAACCCACCGCGAGCCGAGCACCAGATCGGCGCCCTGTTGCGACGCGGCCAGCAGACGGGGCAGGTCCTCGGGGCGGTGGGAGCCATCGGCATCCATCTCCACCAGCCGGTCGTAGCCGCGATCGAGGCCCCACGCGAAACCGGCTCGGTAGGCCGGTCCGAGGCCGGACTTCTCGTCGCGACGGAGCAGGTTGATCCGCGGCTCGTCCGAGCCCATCGCGGCGACGATGTCGGCGGTGCCGTCCGGCGATCCGTCATCGACGACGAGCACGTCGCACTCGGTGGTGATCAGCACGCCCGTCACGACGTCGGCGACGGAGCCGGCCTCGTCGTACGTGGGGATCACCACGAGCGAGGTCATGTTTCCCCTCGGCGACGTCGGCGAGCTGTCCAGGTCCCGGCGATCCCGAGGACCCAGCCGGCCAGGCCGACCGCCGCGAGAAGCAGCGTCAGCACGGGCCCGACGGTGTGGGCCGGCGTGGTGCTGTTGGCCAGGGGAACGACCTGCTCGATCGTGAACGGCTGATGCATCGGCGCCCGCTGCACGACCTGACCGTCGGCGTCGACCACGCCGGAGATGCCGTTCGTGGAGGGCACGACGACCCAGCGCCCGGTCTCGATCGCCCGCATCCGGGTGATGTCCCACTGCTGCTCCGGCTGCGCGGTCCGCGTGAACGCGGCATTGCTGGTCTGCACCACGAGCAGCTGAGCCCCCTGGGCCAGCACGTCGTCGACGACCGAGTCGTACGCGATGTCGTAGCAGATCGTGTCGCCCAGGATCGCACCGTCGACGTGGAGCTCACCTGGCTCCTTGCCGGCCAGCATGTCGCGCGGGATGTCGCGATCGAACCGCGGTACCAGGCTGCCGAGCGAGTCGCGGAACGGCACGTACTCCCCGTACGGCACCGGACGACGCTTGATGTACCGGTCCCCCGGTCCGTTCGCCGTCCAGACCACGCCGGCGTTGTAGGCGGTCCGGACGGTGGGGCCGTCGAAGATCCCGCCGACGACGATGGGAGCACCCAGATCGGCCGACAGCTTCTCGATCCGGTTGCGGACCCCGCTGTTGCTGTACGGGTCGATGTCGGTGGCGTTCTCGGGCCAGATCACGATGTCGGGCGCCCTGGACTTGCCGGCCACGACACGATCGACCAGCCGCGCGGTCTCCGCGGCGTGCAGATCGAAGATCTCCCCGCGTGGCCATGACAGGAACTCCCCCGGTACGTCGCCCTGGATCAACGCGATGCGCCGGGAGTCCCCCGGGTCGGCGACGCCCGTCGGGAGCACGAATCCGACGACCGTCAGGCCCACGACTGCCGCGACGGCGGTGACCTGTGCCGCCAGCGCGGACCTGACCGCCACCACCAGGCA
>DATMSF010000180.1:0-1772 GCA_035565535.1 Aeromicrobium sp. | reverse complement strand
CGGCCCGCTCGGCCAGCGTCTCGCCGATGCCCACCAGCAGCCCGGTGGTGAACGGGATCCCCAGACGACCGGCGTCCTCCAGCACCCGCAGCCGCACCGCCGGGTCCTTGTCCGGAGAGCCGTAGTGCGCCAGCCCCTTGGTCTCGAACAACCGCCGGGACGTGGTCTCCAGCATCATCCCCATCGAGGGGGAGACCGGCTTGAGCCGGTTCATCTCCTCCCAGCTCATCTCCCCGGGGTTCAGGTGCGGCAGCAGCCCGGTCTCCTCCAGCACCCGGATCGCCGCCGCCCGCACGTACTCCAGCGTCGAGTCGTAGCCCGCCTCCTGCAGCCACTGCCGGGCTTCGGGCCACCGGTCCTCGGGCCGGTCACCGAGCGTGAACAGCGCTTCCTTGCAGCCCTGCGCAGCGCCTTCACGTGCGATGGAGACGATCTCGTCCAGCGACAGGAACGGCGCGTGACCGTCCCGGGCCAGCTGAGCAGGTGTCTTGACGAACGTGCAGTAGTGACACCGGTCGCGGCACAACCGGGTGATCGGTATGAACACCTTGCGTGAGTACGTGACGATCCCTGCTCGGCCGGCCTCGGCCAGACCCGCGTCGCGCACCCGCCGCGCCACGAGCATCAAGCGGTCCAGGTCGTCACCGCGGGCTGCGAGCAACGCCTCGACCTCGCCAGCGTCGAGCGACTTGCCGGCCTCGGCCCGCGCGACGGCTCGGCGCACCTGCCGTTCGTTCGGCCGCGACACGACCGCCGCCGTGTGCGCCCCGAGCCCGAGCGCTGTCGCCGCGGCGAGATCCTCCACCGAATCGACATCTCGACGCACCCGGGCGTCGACATCGTGCAACGCGACGGCGAACTCTGAGTGCGCCTCGGCCGAACCCGGGCCGTAGCGGGGGTTCAACGAAGCGGCCTCGCGAGCCGCCAGCAGGGTCGTGCCGTCACCGTCAGCGTCGACGACGAACGACGCCTCGTGGTCGACCATGCGGTCGAGCACGGCGTCGAGAGCATCGACCGTCAACGCGCCCAGGTCGGCCGGCACGACGACGACCGGTCCCTTGACACCGTCGGAGAGCAACTGATCCCGCCCGGCCTCGACCGCACCGTTGAGCGAACCAGGATCGCCGACGATCGCGTGTCCAGCACCCAGCTCGGCCTCGTTGCTGACCACGATCACCCGCCCGATCCGCTCACTGGAGTCGAGCACGGCCAGCACGTCCAGCGCGAACGCTCGCGCGAGCCCCTCCCGGCCCGGTGTCTGCAGGCGCGACTTGGCAGCACGCCAGGACTTGACCGGAACGATCGCGGTCCAACGGGTCATGGCTACATCTCAGGCATCGTGATGCGGATTCCGGCGTGCGTCTTGTACCGCCGGTTGATCGCGATCAGATTAGCCGTCAACGCCTCGACCTGGTGCGCATTGCGCAGCCGTCCGCCGTACAGGCCGCGTACACCGGGGATGCGTTCGGCCAGCGCTTGCACGACGGCGACGTCATCCCTGTCCTCACCCAGCACCAGCACATCGGTGTCGATCGTGGAGTGCGACAGGTCGGCGAGCAGCTCGGCAGAGACGTGATGGAAAGCCGCGATGACCCGCGACTCCGGCAGCAACTCCTGGGCGATCTGCGCGGCGCTGCCCGCCACCTCGAGTGCGAACGGACCGTGCTTGTCGAAGCCCAGGGGGTTGACGCAGTCGATGACGATCTTGCCCGCGACGGCCTCACGCACCGATTCCAGCGTCGGCGTGTGCGCGTCCCACGGCACCGCGACCA
>DATMSF010000179.1:0-5714 GCA_035565535.1 Aeromicrobium sp. | reverse complement strand
CGTCATCACCGGCGGCTCCGCCGGCGGCCACCTGTCGGCGCTCGCGGCCCTGACCCCGAACGACCCGACGCTGCAACCGGGGTTCGAGGAGGTCGACACCCGGGTCGCGGCCTGCGTGCCGTTCTACGGCGTGTACGACCTGGCCGGCTCGACCGGCGACAAGGCGGCGATCGAGCTGCGCGACAAGTTCCTCGGTCCGTGGGTGTTCGCCAAGGATCCCGCCGTCGACCTGCAGCCGTTCATCGACGCCTCACCGATCAGCCGGATCACCGCCGATGCTCCCGACTTCTTCGTCCTCCACGGCCGCAACGACAGCCTGGTGCGCGTGTCGCAGGCCCGTCACTTCGTCACGAAGCTGCGCGAGCAGTCCAGCGCCACCGTCACCTACGCGGAGCTGCCGTGGGCCCAGCACGCGTTCGACGTGTTCAGCTCGATCCGCAGCCAGCACGCCATCGACGCCGTCCAACGCTGGCTGGAGTGGCACCGCGCCCTGAACCAGGCGCCCTCGGACTCGCCCCGCTGACTCAGCGCCGGCACGGGGCTCGAAGGCGTCACCGCGGCAGCCCGAGGACCCGCTCGGCGACGACGTTGCGCAGCACCTGCGTCGTACCGCCGGCGATCGACAGGCAGCGCGTCAGCAACATCTCGTGGACGTCGGCGTCGACGTCTACCTGTCCACCCAGCAGGATCCTGGGCCCCAGCAGCTCACCGACCAGGTCGGAGGCCTCCTGACGGTTCCGCACGCCCAGCAGCTTGGCCACGCTCGACTCGGGGCCGGGTCCGCGACCGGCGATCGACCGCAACGTCGCGCGGACGCCGATCAGCTGACACACCGTGGCCAGTGCCACCTGGTGGCCCACGCGCACGACGGCGTCCGGACGACCTGCAGCCAACGCGACCGCACGTTCGGTGCTCACCCCCAGCTTGGTCCCGGCCATCGCGACGCGTTCGGACGACAGCGTCGTGCGCGAGACGTTCCACCCGGCGTCGACCTCACCGACGACGCAGTCGTCGGGAACGAGCACGCCGTCGAGGAACACCTCGTTGAACATGGCGTCGCCGGTCATCTCCCGCAGCGGCCGCACCTCCAACCCCTCCGACCGCATGTCGACCAGGAAGAACGTGATGCCCCGATGCTTGGCCACCTCGCGGTTCGTGCGGGCCAGACAGATCGCCCAGTCCGCCTCGTGGGCGAGCGAGGTCCAGACCTTCTGCCCCGTCAACGACCAGCCGCCGTCGACGCGTTCGGCCCGCGTGGACAGCGACGCGAGGTCGGACCCCGCACCCGGTTCGCTGAACAGCTGGCACCAGACGATCGCTCCCTCGAGTGTCGGGCGGACGAACCGTTCGCGCTGCGCGTCGGTGCCGTGGGCGATGATCGTGGGCACCGCCCACCCGCCGATCTTGAGGTCGGGTCGCTGCAGCCCCGCTCGGACGAGCTCGGCGTCGATGACGACCTGCTCGACGGGCCCGGCCCCCAGCCCGTACGGGGCCGCCAGGTGCGGCATCAGGTAGCCGGCGTCGACGAGTGCCCCACGCCGATCGTGCTCGGGCAGGGCGGCGATCTCGGCGAGGGCTGCACGGGTCCGTGAACGGAACGGCTCGTCGGCCCCGGCGAAGTCGACCTCGAGCTCGCGCCGGCGACCGGTGGCGGCCGCGGAGGTCAGGCGGGCTGCGGCTTGGTCGGCGCGTCCGGCCACCGCACCGACGACCGCGCGCAGGGCGATCGCGCGACGCAGGTACAGGTGGGCGTCGTGCTCGAAGGTGAAGCCGATGCCGCCGAGCACCTGGACGCAGTCCTGTGCCACCTGGACCGCACCGCTGAACGCCACGGTGGCCGCGACGTCGACGGCGAAGGAGATCGCGTCGGCGTCATCGCCCTCGGCCAGGACCGTGGCGGCGTCCCAGGCGGCAGCGGCGATCGACTCCGTGGTCTCCAGCATCGCCGAGCACAGGTGCTTGACGGCCTGAAACGACCCGATCGGAGCACCGAACTGCTCGCGCACCTTGGCGTACTCGACCGCGGTGTCGAGACACCAGCTCGCCAGCCCGGACGCCTCGGCGGCCGCCAGCGTGACGACGTGAGCCGCGACGAGTCCGTCGTCGACTCCGGTCAGCTCGACGACGTGCTCGCGGGCGGCCGAGATCGACAGTCCGCCGGCTCGCGTCGACAGGTCCAGCCCGACGGCCGTGGAGCCACTCCAGCCGCCGCACGGGACGAGCAGCCACGCGCGCTCGTCGGTGCACACCAGCAACCAGTCGGCATCGGTTGCGTCGACCGCGACCGCGACCGTGCCCTCCACGCGATCGGTGCCCAGTCGCACCGACCCGTCGAGGGCGATCGCGGCGCGCTCGCCGGCGGCGATCCGGCGCACGACGGCTGCCGCTGCCGGTGTCGACACGCGCGCCGCGATGCTGCCGACCACGGACGTGACCAGCAGCGGACCCGGCACGAGGCCGCGCGCAGCGGCCTCGAGCGCGATCGCCTGGTCGACCAGGTCGCTGCCCCCGCCCCCCTCGGTCTCGGGCAATACGATCGCGGTCAGCCCCATGGAGGTCACCTCGGCCCACACCTTCGCGACCGTCGCCTCGGCGTCGTGCTCGGCGGACCGGATGGCAGCGGTGCCATCGATCGACTCGGCCCACTCGCGCATGGTGGTGGTCAGCGCATGATGATCGCGCGTGATGCCGAGCGGCATGTGCGTGCCTCCAGAGGTAGAACGTGTTTCAATCATACCGAGAGGGCGGGGCGCCGGACCGGCCTCCGCCGCGAGAGGGGACAATGGCAGCGATGAGTGTCGTAACCGAGAGCACCGGGTCGAATGCGCAGCGCGAGCGTCGCCGTCGCATCCTCGATGCCACCATCGCCCTCGCTGAGGAAGGCGGCTTCGAAGCCGTCCAGATGCGTGAGGTCGCCGATCGGGCCGGCGTCGCGCTGGGCACGCTGTACCGCTACTTCCCGTCTAAGATCCACCTGCTGGTCACGGCACTGGGGCGCCAGTTCGAGCGGGCCGAGGAAGCCACTCGCGGTCGTCCCGTTCCCGGCGACACCCCGCACGAACGCGTCATGCACATCCTCGGCGCCACGACGAAGGCGCTGCAGAAGCAGCCACACCTGACCGAGGCGCTGACCCGTGCATTCATGTTCGCCGACGCCTCGGTGGCCGACGAGATCCACTACGTCGGCATGAAGCTGACGTCGATGATCACCCACGCGATCGACGGCACCGACGAGTCGCGCGAGGTCACCGAGGAGGACACCGCCATCGTGCGGGTCATCGGCGACGTGTGGCTGTCGGCCCTGATGGGCTGGGTCACCGGCCGCATGAAGGCCGACGAGGTCGCCCCCTCGATGGACGTCGCCATCCGCCTCCTCCTGCGCTGAGGTCACGAGAACACCATGAGGTCATGGTGTTCTGGCACTCACCATGGCTTGCACGCCATGAGGAGTGCCAGAAGTCCGTGGTGGGTCGACGTCAGCGGTTGACCTTGGCGATCACGTTCTCGGCGTAGCTCTCCAGGTGACGGATCTTGTCCTCGAGCGGTTCGGTGTCCGGGCCCTTGATGTACGGGATGCGGAAGCCGACGATGCAGTCGGTGACCCCTTTGTCCTCCAGTTGCTTGACGCCGTCCGGGGTGTACGCGTCGTACGAGATCACGTGGATCTCGAAGTCGTCGCGCGTGTCGCCCTCCTCCTTGCGGATCTCGGCCAGCCGCGCCAACAGCCGATCGAGCTCCTCGCCGTCACCGCCGGCGTGCATCCACCCGTCACCCTTGCGGACGGCCCGGCGCAGGGCCGCGTCCGAGTGTCCCCCGACGAGCAGCGGGATCGGCTCGGTGGGTGCGGGAGTCTGCTTGAGCGGCTCGAACTGGTAGAACTGCCCGTCGTAGCCGAAGTACTCGCCCGTCGTCAGGCCCCGCAGGATGTCGATGCACTCGTCCATCCGCTTGCCCCGCTTGGCCCACGGCACACCGAGCGCCGCGAAGTCCTCCGGCCACGGCGACAGGCCCACGCCCAGACCCAGGCGGTTGTCGGACAGGAAGGCCAACGACGACGCCTGCTTGGCGACCAGCACCGGCGGTCGCACGGGCAGCTTCAGCACGAAGGGCGTCAGTCGCAGCCTCGTCGTCACGGCGAAGAGCTGGGCGCACAGGATCATCGTCTCGATGAACTCCTTGCCGTCGAGGAACTCCCTGTCCCCGGTGTCGGTGTACGGGTAGGTCGAATCCGATTCCTGCGGGTAGATCAGGCTGTCGGCCACCGTCATCGAGGTGTAGCCGGCTGCCTCGGCGGCCTGTGCGAGTGGGACGTAGTACTTGGCGTGTGTCATGCCCTCGGCATACGTGAAACGCATACTCGATACTAGAACGTGTTTCATTTTCGTGCCAGAGTGTGACCGTGGACCTGCAACAGATCAGTGATCGACTCCAGATCAGCGACGTCGTCACCGGCTACACCCGGGCTGTCGACCTGCGCGAGTGGGACCGCCTCGACGACGTCTTCACCGCTGACGCACGAATCGACTACACCTCGACCGGCGGCTCCGCCGGCACCCGAGACGAGATCAAGGCGTGGTTGGCCCAGACTCTCCCGCTGTTCTTCAGCGACTGGTTGCACCTGGTGGGCCAGCTCGACGTGACGTTCGACGGTCCCGACGCGGCCGACGTCAGCGCCTACTTCACCAATCCGATGACCCTGACCAACGGCGAACCGGTCGAGGTCGCCGGCATCTACCACCATCGCATGGTGCGCACCCCCGTCGGCTGGCTCAGCGAGCAGCTGATCGAGCAGAAGGTGTGGTCTCGTGGCCTCTGACGCACCCCGGAACGGCCTGGTGCTGTTCACCTCCGACCGTGGGATCACACCTGCAGCGTTGGCGCAGGCTGCCGAGGAGCGCGGCTTCGACACGATTTACGTCCCCGAGCACACCCACATCCCGGTGCGCCGCGACGCCCTCCACCCCACGGGCGGCGAGGAGCTGCCCGACGATCGGTACCTGCGCACACTCGACCCGTGGGTGTCGCTGGCGACCGCCGCTGCGGTGACCGAACGGATCGGGCTGTCGACCGCAGTCGCGTTGCCGGTCGAGTCCGACCCCATCACGCTGGCCAAGACGATCGCGACACTGGATCACCTGTCGGGTGGCCGCGTCTCGATCGGCGCCGGCTTCGGGTGGAACACCGACGAGCTGACCGACCACCACGTGCCGGCCGACAAGCGCCGCACCGTCCTGGCCGAGTACCTGGCCGCGATGCGTGCGCTGTGGACCGAGGAGGAAGCGTCGTACGACGGACAGTTCGTGAAGTTCGGCCCGAGCTGGGCCTATCCGAAACCGCCCCAGGGACGAATTCCCGTCGTGATCGGCGCCGGCGGCGGGCCGAAGACGATGAAGTGGATCGCACAGCACGCCGACGGCTGGATGACGACTCCGATCGAGACCGACGTCGCGGCGCGGGCCGCGACGCTGCGCCGCGAGTGGGTAGACGCCGGCCGCGACGGGACGCCCGAGGTGCGGGTCCTGGTGGCGAAGAAGCCGACCAAGGAGGACTTCGCCGACTGGTTCGCCGCCGAACCGTCCGAGCTGATCTGGGGCATCCCCGATTCCGAGGAGTCCGAGGTGCTGACCTACCTCGACACGCTCGCCGCCCGCCTCAACCTCACCTGACCCCCGCCCGCCTCAACCCACCCGACACCACCCCGGTCGCCAGCCGCG
>DATMSF010000178.1:0-2315 GCA_035565535.1 Aeromicrobium sp. | reverse complement strand
GCCGATCAGGTCGGTGCCCATGAGGGCCACCGACAAGCTCATCTCCTGGATGGGGAACGGGCTGCTGATGCCGACTTCGCTGAGCGCGTCGGCGATCTCGGGCATGACGCCCAGATCGGTGAAGGTGGTCAGTGTCTTCTCTGTTCGTGAGGCAATGGTGCTGAATATCTCGGTACGCGAGTCGTGACGGAATCGCTCGTACGAGACCTCACGACGGAATACGGCCGCCTCGGCGGCAGGTCCAGTCTAACGCGCCGGGCCCCGACGGCCGCGCTACGCTGCATTTCATGGCTTCGACCGACGACGCAGCACCGGCCTCGACCCTCGACGATCCGACGTATCGCACCGGCATCACCGAGCTGATCGGCATTTTGTGCTACGGCGAGATCAGCGCCTGCGAACGCCTGGCCGAGGACGCCACGATGGCGCCGCGACTGGAGGCCAAGGCCGAGATCATGGCCATGATGGCCGCGGAGTGGGATCACTACGAGAAGCTGCACGCCAAGCTCGCCGAGCTGGTCGACGACACGTACGGCTTCATCGAGCAGTTCGCGCCGATCTTCGACCGGTTCCACGCCCAGACCAAGCCCAGCGACTGGCTGGAGGGTCTGGTCAAGGCGTACGTGGGTGACGGGTTGGCGGCCGACTTCTACCGCGAGATCGCCGCCTACCTCGATGCCGACACCCGCGAGCTGGTGCTCGAGACGCTCAGCGGGACCGGGCACTCCGACTTCGTCGTGGAGGCGATCCGCGGCGCGATCGAGGAGGATCCGCGCATCGGTGGACGGCTTGCCCTGTGGGGTCGACGGCTGATGGGCGAGGCGCTCAGCCAGGCCCAGATGGTCGTCGCCGAGCGCGACGCGCTCAGCGCCGTGATGGTCGGCGGCGTCGACAGCCCGGGCCTGGACCTGGCCGGTATCGGTCGCATGTTCACCCGCATCACCGAGTCCCACGCCGCCCGGATGGACAAGCTGGGGTTGGCGGCCTGACCGAGCTCGCCGGCGAGCGAGCGTCACGCCGAGCCAGACAGCGGATCGACCGTGAGCGCATCGCGGCGCAGCCGCCGTCCAGCAAGTACCGCACCTCGCCACGCCTCACGCTGGGCGTTCGCCGCGTGGGTTCACGCTGCGCCCGCGCTGACCTGCACCCGCGCGCAGAGCGCGCTCGTGCCGGTCAGCCGGCGACCATGCCGAAACCGACCTTGCGGCCGGTGTCGGAGGTGAAGTCGAGGTAGGCGACTTTCTTGGCCGGCACGGCGACGGTGCGTCCCTTGTCGTCGGCCAGGGTGAACACGCTCTCGTCGGCGACGGCCTTGGTGAGGGCGTCGAGCACGGCCTGCGGTTCTGCGTCGGTGCTGATGGACAGTTCGCGGGGGACGTCCTGGACCCCGATCTTGACCTCCACAGTCATTCCTCTCCTTCGTTGCTGGGCTCGCCGTCCAGGCGATGATCGCCGGAGGTCCGGGGCTCACGCCCCCGGCCCGCATCGCGATCCTGGGGGAAGCCGCCGATCCCGCGCCAGGCGAGGCCGGCGACCAGCTCGATCGCCTCCGACCGGCTCATGCGGGCTTGGCGGGTCATCCAGTTCTGGGCGCCGACGTGACCCATGCCGACCAGGCTGACGGCCAGCAGGTGTGCGGCGTCCAGTGGCAGACCGGTGTCCTCACGGATCACCTCGGCGATCGCCGAGGCGCTCTCGTCGACGACCCGGTCGATCTGGCGACGCACGTCGGGATCGTTGGTCAGGTCCGACTCGAAGACCAGGCGGAACGCAGCCCCTTGATCGGCGACGTAGTCGTACCACAGCTCCATCGTCGCGCGGACTCGCTGACGGTTGTCCGTCGTGGAGGCCAGCGCGTCGCGCACTCCCGCGATGACGGTGTCGCAGGACGACTCCAGCAGCGCCAGGTACAGGTCGAGCTTGCCCGGGAAGTGCTGGTAGAGCACCGGTTTGGACACGCCTGCGCGGTCGGCGATCTCGTCCATCGAGGCTGCGTGGTACCCCTGCTCGACGAACACCTCAAGCGCCACGTCGAGCAGCTGGGCGCGACGGGCGGAGCGGGGTAGCCGTCCCGATCGGGGACGGGCGTCGATGGCGTCGGTCACGCGGCCAGCCTACTCATCGGTTCGCAATGCGGACGGGCGACCGGCCGGTGTCGCACCTGGGGAACAATGGCGGTCGTCGTGGTGTTGCACTTGACACCGAAACCCGAGGAGTACAACGTGGTCGCCCCACTCGTGGAACCCGCCGACGAGCTCACGATCGATGAGGTTCGTCGCTACAGCCGCCACCTGATCATCCCCGACGTGGGCATG
>DATMSF010000177.1:0-2322 GCA_035565535.1 Aeromicrobium sp. | reverse complement strand
TCCTGTCGAATCCTGCGAAGGAAGGCCAGTGCGTCCAGACCCATTGCCGCTTGGGCGTCCGCTCCGATGTCGGCCCGACCCGCGACCACGACGTGCTTCGCACCGGCTGCACGCAGTGCGTTGACCAGGTCGGCGCCGATCTCGGCGTAGGCGGCGTCGGTGCCGCACAGGCAGACGACGGGCGAACCGTCGTAGGCGTCCAGCACGCCGTCGACACCCGTGGTGGCTCCGGCGATCACGGTGTCGACGCCACCGGCGGCGAACAGGTTGGCCGCGAACGTCGCGCGGGCGGTGTGCTCGGCGACCGTGCCGATCGTGGCCAGGAAGACCGGCGTCGAGGCCCGGGCGTCGCGCATGGCCTCGTACTCGTGGGCGTAACGGAACACGTCGGGCCGCCCCGGAGCGTACGGGCGACGCTGCGGCAGGTCTTCGTGCAGGTTGGGGAACTCCGAGACACCCGTCAACGGCCAACGGCGCGTCGCGATCAGTCCGGCTCGCTCCTGGACCGCTCGGTCGACGTGCGGCCTGATCGCGGCCACCAGGTCGTCGGCGGCGTCGAGCTCGCCGAACAGGCGCCAGGCGGCGACGGCCAGGTCGTCGGTCACCTTCTCGACGGCGTGGGCACCGCCGGCAGGGTCGGTGACGGCCGCGACGTGCGACTCCTCGATCAGCAGGCTCGAGGTGTTGCGGGCGATGCGGCGGCCGAACGCCTCGGGCAGGCCGAGCGGCTCGTCGAACGGCAGCGTCGTCACGGCGTCGGCGCCGCCGACTCCCGCGGCGAAGGTGGCGACGGTCGTGCGCAGCATGTTCACGTACGTGTCGTAACGCGACATCATCGGACGCGAGGTGACGGCGTGCTGGTACTGACCGATCGGTGAGATGCCGCTCAGCTCCTGCACGCGGGTCCACAGTCGGCGGGCCGCCCGCAGCTTGGCGATCGTCGGGAACTGTTGGTCGGTCGCGGCGTACCGGAAGTCGATCAGCGCCGCAGCCCGGTCGGGCGCGAAGCCGGCCTCGACCAGGGCACGCAGGTACGCGGCGCCCGCAGCCAGTGAGTAGGCCAGCTCCTGGACGTCGGATGCGCCGGCGTCGTGGACGGCCGTGGCGTCGACCGTGATGCCGCGCGCACCGATGCGGTCGGCGATACGGGCGACGTCGACCGCGACGGCCAGGTCGGTCGCACCGACGCCGCGAACGGCGGCTCCGATCGGGTCGGCCCCCAGGCTGGTTCCGGGCGCCGGGGTGACGGCCTTGTCGTCGACGACGGCTGCGAAGGCTTCGGCTGCCTCGACCGGTTCGCCGGGGGCGTCGAGCACGACGGCGGCCAGATCGACGAACACCGGTCGCAGGATCTGCGGCAGGGCTTCGATCGCGACGCCACCGGTACCCAGCGACAGCCACAACGAGTTGACGCCGTTCTCCAGGTCGGTCGTGACGTCGTCGGCCGTGCGCTGCGCGTCGGGATCGGCGAACCAGCCACGGATGTCCCAGCCACCCCCGGCACGGAGGGCGGTGGCGCCGCGGGTGAACGGCGCCTGGCCCGGCAGTCCCGGGTCGGGCAAGTCGGCGCTCAGCGCGGGGGTGCCGAGCGCGGTGATGTCGATGCCGTCCAGCGTCGTGGTGGCCAGCGCGTTCCACACGTCGGCGTCCGGGGCGTCCTCGGCCAGTCGACGGGACTTGCGCAAGACGGCCGCGGTGGCCTTCTCCCAGTCCTCACGGGTCGGCTCGAGCCCCTCGGCCAGGGGAACGGACGGATCAGCAGCCATAAGGGGCATCGTACGAACTCCGCCCCACCCCCTGCCACCGGGTGTGAGATACCCGACTCCCGAGGGGCGGTGACTTAGCGACCTATCCCCCACTGTCGGTGCCTCAGCGACCGATCACCCCCGCTGATGCGTCGCTCAGCAACCTCGGGTGCGAAACTGGGCGGGTGAAGATCCCCCAGTCTCTGCTGCCCGCCGACGGCCGTTTCGGATCCGGCCCCTCGAAGGTCGCCGTCGAGGCGCTCGACGCCCTGGCCGCGACGGGCACCGACTTGATGGGGACGTCACATCGGCAGGACCCGGTCAAGGATCTCGTCGGTTCGGTACGTGAAGGACTGGCGACTCTGTTCTCGCTGCCCGACGGCTACGAGGTCGTGCTCGGAGTCGGCGGATCGCACGCCTTCTTCGACGCAGCCGTGTTCGGCCTGGTGCAGAAGCGGGCGCAGAACCTCGTGCACGGCGAGTTCACCCGGAAGTTCGCGACGGCCATCGCCCGCGCCCCGTTCCTGGACGACCCGATGGTCCTGGAGTCCGATCCGTCGACCCATCCGCTGCCCCA
>DATMSF010000176.1:0-5318 GCA_035565535.1 Aeromicrobium sp. | reverse complement strand
CCGGGGAACACGAACGAGGCGCTGCCGGGCAGCCGTCGCTCGGGGTGCCCGGTCAGTTCCGCACCGGCGACCTCGGCGAGCACGCGGGCGACGAAGGCGTCGCGGCGGGTGATCACGTCGGTGTTGTCGCCGGCGGTGAGGCGCAGGGCGGCAGCCATGCCCACGGCGAGCGCGACCGGCTCGGTCCCCGAGCGGCGGTCGTCCTGCTGTCCGCCACCGTGGATCAGCGGTTCGAACGGCGTGCGTCGACGCAGGTAGAGCACACCGATGCCCTTGGGCGCTCCGATCTTGTGGCCGGAGATGCTCAGCGCCTGGACGCCGTTGACCGGGGAGTCTGCGCCGTTGACGTCGAGATCGAGCCAGCCGGCGGCCTGGACCGCGTCGGTGTGGAACGGCACGCCCCGTTCGGCGGCGACCGCCGTGAGCTCGGCGAGCGGCTGGATCGTGCCCACCTCGTTGTTGGCCAGCTGAATCGAGACCAGTGTCGTGTCGTCGCGCAGCAGCGCAGCCAGCTCCTCGGCCCGGACCGTCCCGTGCCGATCGACGGGGACGTGGTCGACGACGTATCCAAGGCGCCCCAACCAGGCGGCCGACTCCAGGACGGCCGGGTGCTCGACGGCCGACACCACGACGTGCCGTCCGCGGGGTGCGGCCAGGGCGATCCCCTTGACGGCCATGTTGTCGGCCTCGGTACCCCCGGAGGTGAAGACGATCTCCGACGGCCGCGCGCCCAGGACGTCGGCCACGTCACGGCGAGCCTGGTCGAGCCCCCGGGCCGCCGCGTCGCCGATCTCGTGGTGGCTGGACGGATTACCGAACTGCGGCCCGAAGTACGGCCACATCGCCTCCATGACCTCCCGCTTGACCGGCGTCGTGGCTGCCTCGTCGAGGTACATCACGATCCCACCCCCGAATTTTGCGGGGTGATGCACCGGTTCGCGGCCTTGAACCGGTGCATGAGTACGCAAAATTCGGTCATGTGACCGTGATGTCGAGGCCGAGGTCGAGGGCGCGGACGCTGTGGGTCACGGCGCCGACGCTGATCACGTCGACGCCTGTGGCGGCGATGTCGGCGATCGTGTCGAGCGTGACGCCGCCGGATGCCTCGACCACGGCTCGGCCGGCGATCTTGGCAACGCCGGCACGCAGGTCGTCGACGCTGAAGTTGTCCAGCATGATCGTGTGGGCGGCGTCGGCGGCCAGGACGGCGTCGATCTGATCGAGCCGGTCGACCTCGACCTCGATGTGCGTCGTGTGCGGAAGCTCGGCCTTCGCACGACGCAGAGCCTCGGTGAGGTCACCGGCAACGGCCAGATGGTTGTCCTTGGCCATGACGGAGTCGGACAGCGAGTACCGGTGGTTGTGGCCGCCGCCGCAACGCACCGCGTGACGCTCCAACGCTCGCAGACCGGGTGTGGTCTTGCGGGTGTCGACGACTCGCACGTCGTGCGGCTCGACCGCGTCGACGTACTGCGCCGTCAACGTCGCGATGCCGCACATCCGTTGCAGCAGGTTCAGTCCCACGCGCTCGGCCTGCAGCACCGCTCGTGCCGGACCGTCGATGTGCGCGAGGGTGGCACCGGCCTCGAAGCGCTCACCGTCGCAGACGTGCCAGGTGACCTGCACCGACGGGTCGAGCCGGGTCATGGCCACCTCGTAGACCACCGTTCCGGCGAACACTCCCGGCTCGCGCGCGTTGAGCCGCGCGTGCGCGACGGCGTCGACTGGCACCAGCGTCTGCGACGTCAGATCGCCCCAAGGGGCGTCCTCCTCCAGCGCGAGGTCGACGATGCGTTCGACGTGGCGACGTTCCAGCACGCCTCACTCCCCCTTGACCAGAGCGCTGTGCCGCGCCTGCGCGGGGTCGGTCCGTGGGAAGTCGGATCGGAAGTGCCCGCCGCGCGACTCGGTGCGTGCCAGCGCGCTCGCCACGACCGCGCGCGCCACGATCAGCAGATTCGCGTCCTCGGCCGACTTGGCGTCGGAGACCTGCGGGGCCACCCAGCGGGCCAGCTCGTCGCGCGCTGCGGTCAGGTCGGCCGCATTGCGCGACAGCCCGGCGGCGTCCCACATCACCTGCTGCAGATCGGCCCGGTTGACCTCCACGCCGTCCGCCGGATCGGCGGCGTCGAAGGCGACCGGCTCGGCCCAGTCGGAGTCGAACCGATCCTGCTCGCCGTCCAGCGCCAACGCCTCGACGACACGGTGACCGTAGACCGCACCCTCCAGCAACGAGTTCGAGGCCAGCCGATTGGCCCCCTGCAGCCCGTTGCAGGCGACCTCGCCGACGGCGTACAGGCCACAGACCGAGGTGCGCCCCCACTCGTCGGTGCGCACACCGCCCATGAAGTAGTGAGCAGCCGGGGTGACCGGAACGGGCTCGACGCCCCAGTCGAAGCCCTGCGCACGGCAGGCGGCGTCGATGTTCGGAAAGCGCTTCGCCAGGAACTCCCCCCCGAGTGCCGTCGCGTCGAGGCGTACCGGCACGCCTGGCTGTCTGGCCATCTGGTCCGCGATGCCGCGAGCGACCACGTCGCGCGGGGCCAGCTCGGCGTCGGGGTGGACGTCGAGCATGAACCGTCGGCCGTCGGCGTCGAGCAGGACCGCACCCTCGCCGCGGACGGCCTCGGAGACCAAGAAGTTGCCGGGAGCGTTCAACGACGTGGGGTGGAACTGGTAGAACTCCAGGTCCGCGACGACGGCCCCGGCACGCAGCGCGATGCCGATACCGTCGGCCGTCGCGACCTCCGGGTTGGTCGTGTACGGGAACAGCTGCCCAGCCCCACCGGTCGCCAGGACGACCGCGTCACCGAGCACTTCCTCGCCGTCGAGCAGGCGCACCCCCACGGCGCGTCCACCGGACAGCACCAGGTCGACCACCGTGGTGCGTTCACGAACCGTCACGGCCGACTCGTGCAGCCGGTCGATCAGCGCGTAGGCGATCCCGGCCCCGGTGGCGTCGCCGCCGGCGTGCAGGATGCGCCCGTGACTGTGGGCGGCCTCCAGCCCGTGGGCCAGCTCGCCGTCGATGCGATCGAACTGCACGCCGCGGTCGATCAGCCGGTCGATCGCGGCCGGTCCCTCGGCGCACAGGATGCGAACCGTCTGCTCCTCGCTGAGCCCCGCCCCGGCGACCAACGTGTCCTGCACGTGCGACTCGATCGAGTCGCCCAGCCTCGGTGCACCGGGAGACTGCATCCGGTCGATGACGACCGCGACGCCGCCCTGTGCGTACCGGGTGTTGCTGGCGGCCAGATCGGACTTGCTGAACAACGTGACGTCGTGCGTCTGCACGGCATCGAGTGCCGCGGTGAGACCGGCGACTCCGCTGCCGACGACGATGACGTGAGCCATGGGGCTGCTCCAGACCTACTTGGGCAGCGCCGCGAGCATCCGCTCGAGCGCGATCTTGGCGTCGCGGGCGACGTCGTCGTCGACCACGATCTGGTTGTTGACCTCACCGGCGACCAGCGACTCCAACGTCCAGGCCAGGTAGCCCGGGTGGATCCGGTACATCGTCGAGCACGGGCAGATGACGGGGTCCAGGCAGAAGATGGTCCGGTCCGGGTACTGGGCCGCGAGCCGGTTGACCATGTTGATCTCGGTGCCGATCGCGATGACGTCGCCCGGTGCGCAGCCGGCGACGTACTTGGCGATACCCGCGGTCGAACCGGAGGCGTCGGCGGCGTCGACGACCGGCATCGGGGACTCGGGGTGCACGATGACCTTGCAGCCGGGGTAGCTCGCGCGGGCCTGCTCGATCTGCTCGACCGTGAACCTCTTGTGCACCGAGCAGAAGCCGTTCCACAGCAGCACCTTGGCGTCGCGCAGCTGCTGCTCGGTGTTGCCGCCCAGCTCTCGGCGCGGCACCCACGTCGGCATCTGCTCCAACGGGATGCCCATCGCCTTCGCGGTGTTGCGGCCCAGGTGCTGATCGGGGAAGAACAGGACGCGGTGGCCACGCTCGAACGCCCACTCCAGCACGGTGTCGGCGTTCGACGAGGTGCACACGATGCCGCCGTTGCGCCCGCAGAACGCCTTCAGCGCAGCCGAGGAGTTCATGTAGGTGACCGGGATGATCGGCACCTTCTGGTCCGTTCCTGAAGTGCCGGTGTCGGGCTCGGTGCCGAACAGCTCGGTCAGCTGCTCCCAGCAGTCCTCCACCGAGTCCTCGTCGGCCATGTCCGCCATGGAGCAGCCGGCCGCCAGGTTGGGCAGGATGACCCGCTGGCCCTCGCGCGCCAGGATGTCGGCGGTCTCGGCCATGAAGTGCACGCCGCAGAACACGATCGTCTCGGCGTCCGGTTTGGTCAGCGCCTCGTTGGCCAGCTGGAAGGAGTCGCCCACGAAGTCGGCGTACTGCACGACCTCGTCGCGCTGGTAGTGGTGGCCCAGGATCACGACCTTGTCGCCCAGCGTCGCCTTCGCGGCAGCGATGCGGCGATGCAGGTCGGCCTCGTCGGCCTTCTGGTACTCCACCGGCAGCTGCCCGCGGCGCACGACCGGGTCGGGGATCACGTCGAGCTCGGAT
Organism: Aeromicrobium sp.; assembly: GCA_035565535.1. GTDB lineage: Bacteria > Actinomycetota > Actinomycetes > Propionibacteriales > Nocardioidaceae > Aeromicrobium. The sequence goes on along the minus strand of DATMSF010000176.1, from coordinate 787 downwards.
GCGCCGGGCCCGTAGCCGGGGAACGCGTCGAACTCCCACGGCCCCTTGGCCAGCTCGGCGTCGCAGGTCTGAGTAGGTGCCGCGACGACCTGCTGGTTGATCGACGTGCTCATGGTGACTCCTTGCGAGGCTTGAAACGGTAGAGGGCCGGGGGCCGGTGGTTGGTGCCTTGGACGCAGCGGCCCGTCGGCTCGAACGCCTCGGTGGCGAGCACCTGGCGCCGGAAGTTGGCGGGGTCCAGCGTCTTGCGCAGGACCGCCTCGTGCACCTCGCGCAGCTCGGCGAGCGTGAACTCGTCGGGCAGGAACGCGTGGGCGATGGGGCTGTAGGTGATCTTGGCCCGCAGTCGGTCCAGGGCGTACTGGACGATCCGGTTGTGGTCGAACGCCAGGGCGGGGACACGCCCGAGCTCGTCGCCCTCGACGAAGGTGTCGGCGACGAACCACTCGACGTTCTCGCCCGAGACGTCGGTCTTGGCCACGGCCCGTTCGGCCTCGTCGGGGCGCACCAGCGCCCAGTAGACGATCGAGACGACGCGCCCGTCGACCTCGGCGGCGGGCGATCGATCGACCGCACCGAAGGAGTACAGCTGCTCGAGGTAGCGCGGCTGCAGGTCGGTGATCTCCTCCAACGTGTGCTGGGCCGACGCGACCAGGTCCTCGTGAGGTTGCAGGGGTCCGCCGGGCAGCGCCCACTGACCCTCGTACGGCTCGCGGATGCGACGCACCAGCGGCAGCCAGAGGGTCGCTCGGCCCGTCGTGGGGTGCGGGCGCAGCGCGAAGACGAC
>DATMSF010000175.1:0-3628 GCA_035565535.1 Aeromicrobium sp. | reverse complement strand
ATCTCGACGCCGCGGAAGATGCCGAGCAGCGCGATCGGGGGGATGCCGCGACACCACGCGACCCCGTGCTCGCGGTACGTCGGGAACACGTAGTCCTGGGGGCGCAACGCTCGGCCGGAGCCGATCTGGGCGGCTTCCTGTCCCAGCAGCGGGGGCCACAGGCCGAGCTCACCGTGCCGCTGCAGCGCGAACGCCTCGGTGTCGATGCGGCGTGTCAGCACCATGTCGCGGTACAGCATCGCCACGGCGTCGCGGTCGCCGCGATAGGCGTACTCGGGATGCTCGACTCGGCTGCCGTCAGCAGTGAGGAGCTGGACCATGGGAGCGGTCGCGAGACCGCCGATGGGTACGTTCATCTGACCCTCTGTCGTCGGCCAGATCCCGGGTTCGCCGGTTTCTGGTGTCTGAGCTGCGCGAACGTTCCCCTCTGTGTGCGGAGGGATGCGTCCGAGCGAGCGTGACGGGCATCACACTCACCACCAGACTAGCCCATCACCCGTGGCGGTCACGCCAGGCCGCCGCCGCTTGCAGGAGCTGCGCGTCGACCCCGGCCTCGCCGATCGAGATCCGCACCCCGTCGCCGTCGAACGGTCGGACCGCGACCGGGTCGCAGGCGTCGGCGAAGCGCAGCGCATCGGTCCCCAACGGCAGCCACACGAAGTTGCCCTGCGCGTCCGGCACCTGCCAGCCCTGATCCAGCAGGCTCTCGCGCACCCGGGTGCGTTCGTCGACCAACCTCTGGACCCGCTCGGCCAGCTCGTCGACGGCCTCCAGGGAGGCGATCGCGGCGGCCGCGGCCACCAGGTTGACCGAGAACGGGGGGACGACCTTGGCCACGGTCGCGGCGACGTCGGGGTGCGCGACGGCGTAGCCGACGCGGAGGCCGGCCAACCCGTAGGCCTTGGAGAACGTCCGCAGCGTCACGACGTTGTCGCGCTGTCGAAGCGCCTCGAGCCCGGAGCAGACGTCCGGGTCCCGGACGAACTCGACGTAGGCCTCGTCGACCACGACGAGCACGTCGTCGCGCACCCGGTCGAGCAGCGTCTGCAGCTCAGCGGCCGTCACGATCGGGCCGGTGGGGTTGTTCGGGGTGCAGACCAGCACGACTCGCGTCCGGTCGGTCACCGCTGCGACCATCGCCTCGATGTCGTGGCGACCGTCCGCCGACAGGGGTACTCGCACAGCCGTGGCGCCGGTCAGGTCCGCCGCGATCGGGTACGCCTCGAACGAGCGCCACGCGTGGACGATCTCGTCACCGGGCGAGAGAAAGGTCTGCAGCACCGCGAACAGCACGGCCACCGACCCGGTCCCTGCCACGATCTGGTCGGTCCCGACGTCCAGGTGCCCGGCAAGCGCCTCCCGCAGTGCGGTGTTCCCTGCGTCCGGATAGCGGTTCATCCGACCCAGCTCGGCCGCGGCCCGTTCGACGACGCCGGGCAGCGGCGGAAACGGGTTCTCGTTGCTCGACAGCTTCAGCACCTCGCTGGCTGCCGCCTTTCCCGGCCGGTAGGCGGGGATCAGGTCGACGACGGGTCGTGGCCGCACGGTCATGTACCGACGATACGACCGCCTGACAGGATGCGGTGGTGCAAGCACGACGTCACCCCCTCCTCGGTTACGCCCTCGTGCTGACGGCGGCCGTGCTGTTCGGGCTCAACAGCGGCGTCTCCCGCATCCCGTTGCGCTCGGGCACCGACGAGGCGACGTTCACGACCGTGCGGATCACCGGTGCGCTCGTCGTCCTGGTCGTCATCGCGCTGGTGGCCGATCGCGGGGCCCTGCGACCCCCGCCACCACCACGATGGCCACTCGTGATCGGGCTCGGTGCCGTCGGCATCGTCGGCCTGCAAGGGTTCTACAACGTCGCGATCAACCGGCTGCCGCTCGGCATCGCGCTGCTGCTGGAGTACACGGGTCCGCTGCTGGTCGTGCTGTGGGTGCGCCTGGCGCGAAGGGAGGCGGTGCACTCCCGGATGTGGTCAGCCCTCGCGCTCGCGCTGGTCGGCCTGGCCCTGGTCGCCCGGATCTGGGACGGACTGGTGTTCGAGGGGGTTGGAACGGCGGCCGCCCTCGCCGCCGCGGTGTGCTTCGCGGCCTACTTCCTGCTGGGCGAGGACGACGGCGTCTCGGCCGAGCCGCTGCGGTTCATCCTGTGGGCGTTCGCCGTCGCGACCGTCGTCATGAATGTCGCCGCACCGTTCTGGCGCGCTGATGCCCTCGGCGTCGACGCCTCCCTGCTGGGCCGACTTTCCGATCACACGACGCCGGCCTGGGTCGCGATGACCTCGGTCGTCGTGCTCGGCACGGTGGCACCGTTCTTCCTGCTGCTGCTGGCGATGCGCACCTTGCCTGCGACGGTCGTCAGCGTCGTGGCCATGCTCGAACCGGTCGTCGCGGCCACAGTGGGGTGGGCCTGGTTCGACGAGTCGCTGACGGCCGTGCAGATCGCCGGCGTCGCGGTGCTGCTGACCGGCATCGCGCTGGCCCAGACGGCCCGCCGTGCCACTCACCCCGAGCCGTTGCCCCCCGTCTGATCACCCCGATGTGCCACCATCGGGGCATGCAGAGGTTCCTTTCGACCTGGTTGGTCAGCACCGTAGCCCTGGCCCTGGCGGCCGCGCTGCTCGGCGATCACATGACGATCGGTGACGGCGCGGAGAGCGAGACGTTCGCGCGTGTGCTCGGCGTGCTGGCCGTCGGCCTGGTGTTCACGATCGTCAACAGCTTCGTCGCGCCCGTCGTCAAGACGCTGTCGCTGCCGTTCATCGTCATCACCCTCGGCCTGGCGCTGCTGGTGATCAACGCACTGCTGCTGCTGCTGACCGAGTGGATCGCCGAGCAGTTCGACCTGCACTTCATGATCGACGGATTCTGGTGGGCCGTCCTGGCCTCCATCGTGATCTCGATCGGCCAGTCCGTCGTGGGCGCGTTCGTGCCCGACGGCAAGTGAGGATCGCACTGGTCTGCCTGGGCAACATCTGCCGCTCGCCGACCGCGCACGTCGTCCTGGAGCACCGGCTCGCCGAGGCAGGCCTGGGCGAGCGGGTCGAGGTGGCGTCGGCCGGTACCGCCGACTGGCACGTGGGCAGACCGATGGATCCCCGGTCGGCGGCGGTGCTGCGCGAGTCCGGCTACGACCCGACACGGCACCGCGCCCGCACGTTCACCCGCGACTGGTTCGCCGAGCACGACCTGATCCTGGCGATGGACCACGCCAACCGGTCCGACATGATCGAGCTCGCGCCGACCGTCGCACAGCAGTCCGACGTCCGGATGTTCCGCGAGTTCGATCCCGAGGCGTCGCCCGGCGACGACGAGGTGCCCGATCCGTGGCACGGCGGGCCCGAAGGGTTCGTCCACGTCCTGGAAATGATCGAGCGAACCTGCGACGGTCTGGTCGATCACCTGGCCCACGAACTCCGCGGCCGGTAGGTCCGCCTCCCCGGTAATGTCTGGGCCATGGCACGGATGGCAGGCACCGCAGCACGCGCAGAGGCGCTGCTCGACGTCAGCGTCGTGTCCACCACCCCGGTCGCCGGGGGCGACATCTGCACCGCGACCCGACTGCGGATGACCGACGGCCGCAACGCGATCATCAAGACCCGGTCGCAGGCGCCGGCCGGGTTCT
>DATMSF010000174.1:0-6506 GCA_035565535.1 Aeromicrobium sp. | reverse complement strand
CGTCATCAGCACCCAGGTGCCCGAACGGGTCCGCGGCCGTGCACTGGTCTGTGAGCGGTTGGAGATGTTCCCGGTCGAGTGCGTCGCGCGCGGCTATCTGACGGGATCGGGGCTGGTGGACTACCGCGCCACGGGGGCCGTGTGCGGCATCGACCTGCCGGACGGCTTGGTCGACGGCTCGCGCCTGCCCGAACCGATCTTCACCCCGGCGACCAAGGCCGAGCTCGGTGAGCACGACGAGAACGTGTCGTTCGCCCACGTCGTCGACACGATCGGTCGCGACGACGCCGAGGCGTTGCGCGACCTGACGTTGCGCATCTATGCCCGCGCGGAGCAGATCGCCCGCGAACGCGGCATCATCCTGGCCGACACCAAGCTCGAGTTCGGCCGCCGCGCCGACGGCACCATCGTGCTGGCCGACGAGGTGCTGACGCCGGACTCCTCACGCTTCTGGCCCGCGGACGGCTATCAGCCGGGCCGTTCCCAGGCGTCGTTCGACAAGCAGTTCGTGCGCGACTGGCTGGCCTCCTCGGCCAGTGGGTGGGACCGCGCGAGCGACACACCGCCGCCTGCCCTTCCGGACGACATCGTCGAGAAGACCCGTCGCCGGTACGTCCAGGCATACGAGCTGCTGACCGGTTCGCCGTTCTAGCCCGCGGACCGTCGACTGGCGAATCGGGCGGCCGACCGGGGCACTAGGCTCATGTCGGACAAGTGCCTTTCGTCAAGGAGTTCTCGTGGCCAATCTCGCCGCCCTGCTGGACCAGACCACTGCCGCGTACCCCGAGCGCGAAGCCATCGTCTTCGGTGACACCCGGCTGAGCTACGCCCAGGTGAACGGGGCTGCGAACCAGGTGGCGAACTTGTTGGTCTCGCGCGGGATCGAGCCCGGAGACAAGGTCGCGTTGTCCTGCCCGAACCTGCCGTACTTCACGATCATCTACTTCGGCATCCTCAAGGCCGGTGCCACCGTCGTGCCGTTGAACGTGCTGCTGAAGGCACGTGAGGTCGCCTATCACCTGGCCGACTCGGACGCCAAGGCGTACTTCGCGTTCGAGGGAACCGCCGACCTGCCGATCGGTGACGCCGCGTGGGCGGGGTTCAACGACACCCCCTCGTGCGAGCACTTCTTCCTGATCAAGCTCGACTCCGCCGCGCCGGCGCCGCTGGAGGCGCCGGAGTACTACGCACCGTTGGTCGCCGAGCAGCCGCCGACGTTCGAGACGGTCGATGTCGACGATGACGACACCGCCGTCATCTTGTACACCTCGGGTACCACCGGGCAGCCCAAGGGCGCCGAGCTGCGGCACCGCAACATGCGCGACAACGCCCTCAGTGGCGAGGCGCTGTTCAACGCGGACGCCGACAACCCCGACACCTACCTGAGCGTGCTGCCGCTGTTCCACTCCTTCGGCCAGACCGTCATCCAGAACGGGGCGGTCGCCTACGGTGGCACCGTCGTGATGCTGCCCCGGTTCGAGCCGCAGGCGGCGTTGCAGCTGATGCTCGACAACGAGGTGACGTTCTTCGCGGGCGTGCCGACGATGTACTGGGGACTGCTGGGCGCGCTCGACGAAGGTGTCGACGTGTCGAAGCTGGCCGCCAACCTGCGCGTCGCCGCAGCCGGTGGAGCCGCCCTGCCGGCCGAGGTGCACAAGGACTTCCAGGCCCGGTTCGGCGTCACGATCCTGGAGGGTTACGGGCTGTCCGAGACCTCACCGGTGGCCTCGTTCGCGCCGTGGGGTGAGCAGGTGCGCGTCGGCTCGATCGGCCGCCCGATCCCCGGTGTGGAGATGAAGCTGATCGACGAGGACTGGAACGACGTGCCCGACGACCCGGAGGCGATCGGCGAGATCGCGATCAAGGGTCACAACGTCATGAAGGGTTACTACGGTCGGCCCGAAGCGACGGCCGAGGCGATCAGGGACGGCTGGTTCCGGTCCGGCGACCTGGCGCGTCGGGACGCCGACGGGTTCTACTACATCGTCGACCGGTCCAAGGACATGATCATTCGCGGTGGGTACAACGTGTACCCGCGTGAGCTCGAGGAAGTGCTGATGACGCACCCGGCGGTGTCGCTGGTCGCGGTCATCGGTGTCCCGCACGAGTCGCACGGCGAGGAGATCAAGGCGGTGGTCGTTCCGACGCCCGGCGCCGAGGTCACCCCCGAGGAGCTCGTGGCGTGGGGCAAGGAGCAGTTCGCGGCCTACAAGTACCCGCGCATCGTCGAGATCGTCTCCGAGCTGCCGATGACGTCCACCGGCAAGATCCTCAAGCGCGAACTGAGCTGAGAAGCCACGCAACGCCACCCCTGGTCACCAGTAGATGGGGTGGTGTGCGCGCGTGGGTCGGTTGCGCCGTCACCGGTCGCCAGGGCCGAGGTACGAGGCCCGGGGAGGCGCCGGCGAGGTCATGGGCCCGCGCAAGCCCGGCCAGCGCGCCCGCAGGAACTTCGGATCACCGGTGACCGCTAGGATCGAGGCATGCCGCGTGTGATCGTCGACGTCATGCCCAAGCCGGAAATTCTCGACCCCCAGGGCAAGGCCGTCCACGGTGCTCTGCCACGACTCGGGTTCTCCGGCGTCACCGATGTCCGCCAGGGCAAGCGTTTCGAGCTCGAGGTCGCCGACACCAGCGAATCCACGCTGGCAGAGGTCGCGAAGATCGCCGAGACGCTGTTGAGCAACCCGGTCATCGAGGACTTCACGGTGCGGGTCGACCGATGAGGATCGGGGTCGTCACCTTCCCCGGCTCGCTCGACGACGTCGACGCGCAGCGCGCCGTGCGCCTGGCCGGCGGTGAGCCGGTCGCGCTGTGGCACGGCGATCACGACCTCAAGGGTGTCGACGCGGTCATCCTGCCCGGCGGCTTCAGCTACGGCGACTACCTGCGTTGCGGTGCGATCGCTCGGTTCGCGCCGGTCATGACCGAGGTCGTGGCAGCGGCCGAGGGCGGCATGCCGGTGCTGGGGATCTGCAACGGTTTCCAGATCCTGTGCGAGTCGCACTTGCTGCCCGGTGCGCTGATCCGCAACGACCACCGCACCTTCGTGTGCCGCGATCAGCTGTTGCGGGTCGAGAACACAGACACCGCCTGGACCAGCGCGTACTCGGTGGGCCAGCAGATCACGATCCCGCTCAAGAACGGTGAGGGCGGATTCGTCGCGGACGAGGCGACGCTCGACCGGCTCGAGGGCGAGGGACGTGTCGTGTTCCGGTACGTCGACGTCAACCCCAACGGATCGTTGCGTGACATCGCCGGCATCACGAACGAACGCGGCAACGTCGTCGGCCTGATGCCTCATCCCGAACACGCCGTGGAGGAGCTGTGCGGTCCCGGCACCGACGGCCTGGGCTTCTTCACCTCGGCGGTTCAGGCCTTCGTCGGAGCCTGACGTGGACCTGCCCCTCGCGTGGTCGATCCTGTTGCTCGTGGCGGCGGGATGGAACCTGTTCATCTGGCCGCAGTTCCTTCGTCGGGTGCGCGCCGACGAGCGCTCGCGTGACGCCGACGGTGCCGCGACGGCGTTCTTGAAGGTGCACGTCGTCCTGATCGCGATCTCGCTGGTCCTGGCCGTGGCGCTCGGCGTGCTGGGCGTCCTGACACTGCTCTGAGTCCGGTCTCACACCGTGACGATGCAAGCTCCTGACCTTCTCGCTGATAGCATGTGAATTCGTGAACGCGCTGTTGATGCGCTGTTCTGGCCCGACGAAGTAGCGCGGATTTCGCGTCCCTGGCAAGCGGGCACCCACGTGATCGGTAACCCGTTGAATCAGCACGACCGCAGCGCTGCTGCGCCCATGTCCTTCCACGACCTCGCCCTCCCCGAGGGTCTCGCCACGAAGCTCGCCCGGCAGAAGATCCTCACTCCCAGCCCGATCCAGCAGGTGGTCATCCCGGCCGCCCTCGAGGGTCACAACGTGCTGGGCCGGGCCCGCACCGGATCGGGCAAGACGCTCGCGTTCGGCCTGCCGGTCCTGGCCCGGTTGGTCGGTGGAACCAGTCGACCCAAAGCGCCTCGTGCGTTGATCCTGCTGCCGACGCGTGAGCTCGCCACCCAGGTGCACACCGCCCTGCTGCCGCTCGCGCAGAAGCTGGACCTGAAGCACACCACGATCTACGGCGGTGTGCCGATCAACAAGCAGATCAACGTGCTCAAGGCCGGCGTCGACATCGTCATCGCGACGCCGGGTCGACTGACCGACCTGCTCGATCGGCGTTGCCTGACGCTCGACGACATCGAGGTCACTGTCCTCGACGAGGCCGATCACCTGTGCGACCTGGGCTTCTTCAAGCCGATCGATGCGCTGCTGGCCCGTACCCCGCACGACAGCCAGCGACTGCTGCTGTCGGCCACATTGGACGGGGACGTCGACAAGCTCGTCAAGCGGCACCTCCCGGTGCACCGGCTGTTCGAGGTCGATCAGGTCGACGACCAGGTCGAGACGATGGAGCACCACGTCCTGATCAGCGAAGCGACCGAGAAGACGGCCACCGTTCGCGCGCTGCTGAGCGCCAACCCCCGCTCGATCGTGTTCACCCGCACCCGCCGAGGAGCGACCCGACTGGCCCGTCAGCTCAGCCAGAAGGGCATTGCTGCGGTCGACATGCACGGCGACCTGACGCAGAAGCACCGCGAACGGAACCTGGCGCGATTCACCAAGGGCGAGGCGACCGTGATCGTCGCGACCGACGTCGCCGCCCGTGGTATCCACGTCGACGGCATCGGGCTGGTCGTCCACTACGACGCTCCGGCCGAGCACAAGGCCTATCTGCACCGCTCGGGGCGCACCGCGCGGGCGGGCGAGTCGGGCTCCGTCGTGACGATGACGACACCCGAGGCGCTCGACGACGTCGTCAAGCTGCAGCGCAAGGCCGGTGTCACGGCACGCCACCACCAGGCGAGCACGGCGCCGTCGCCGATGACGGTCGAGTCGTTGTCGACCGCAGGGGTCGAGGCTCCTGCGCCGCCGGCTCGCCCTCGACGGCAGAACGGCCAGCACCAGAACACCAAGAGCAGCAACCGGCCGCAGAACGGTCGTCGCTCGGGCGGACAGCAGCGTCGTCGCCGTCCTCGTCAGAACGCCGGGTCCGGACAGCGCTGACCTGGCGCTGACCCGGTGCTGATCGGGTGAGATCGGCGCCGTCTCGGGGACCGAGTGGCGGCAGCGGCGAGCGGTCAGGGATCCTGGTCAGCGTGTTGACCAGACCGAGACTGCCGCGCGCCACGCTGCTCGGCCCCGCCTTCATCGCCGCGGTCGCCTACGTCGACCCGGGGAACGTGGCGACCAACGTCACGGCCGGGTCCCAGTTCGGGTACACCCTGGTGTGGGTCGTCGTGCTGGCCAACGTCATGGCCGTCCTGGTGCAGTACCTGTCGGCCAAGCTCGGCATCGTCACGCAGCGGTCGCTCGCTCGCCAGGTGGGGGACCGACTTCCCCGCCCCGCGCGCTACGGCTACTGGCTGCAGGCCGAAGGCATCGCGATCGCGACGGATCTGGCTGAGGTCGTCGGCGGTGCGATCGCGCTGTACCTGCTGTTCGACCTGCCACTCGTCTGGGGTGCCGTCATCACGGCGGCGGTCGCCATGGTCGTCCTGCGCGTCGGCGACGTGCGCGGACAGAACGCCCTGGAGCGGGTCATCGTCGGTTTTCTCGCGTTGATCGCCGTGGGATTCCTGGCCGGGCTGTTCGTCGACCCGCCGGCCGCTGACGCCCTGGCGAGCGGATTGATCCCCATCTTTGACGGCAGCGAGAGCGTGCTGCTGGCCTCAGGCATCATCGGGGCCACCGTGATGCCGCACGTCATCTACCTGCACTCGAGCCTGACGACCGACCGGCTGGGTCGTCGAGGTGAGGGCCTGGACGTTCGTGAGCTGCTGGCGGCGACTCGCACCGACGTCGTCCTGGCGCTGATCCTTGCCGGCCTGTTGAACCTGTCGCTGCTCGTCGTGGCCGCGACGAGCCTGGACGGACTGCCCGGGACCGACACCCTCGAGGGTGTCCACGCCGTCATCACCTCCGAGCTCGGCGCCGGCGTCGCGTTGTTGTTCGGTGTGGCTCTGCTCGGCTCGGGCCTGGCCTCGACGTCGGTCGGCAGTGCTGCGGGCGCGGAGGTGATGTCGAGTCTGCTGGGCGTCAGGTTGCCGATGGTGGCGCGACGGGTCATCACGTTGATCCCCGCTCTCGTCCTGTTGGCGATCGGCGCGGATCCGACCCGGGCCCTCGTGGTGTCCCAGGTGGTGCTGTCGATGGGCATCCCGTTCGCACTCGTACCGCTCGTGGTGCTGACAGCCCGGCGCGACGTGATGGCCGAGCACGTGAACCGGCGCTCGACCACGGCGCTCGCATCGCTCGTGGCCGTCGTCGTGATCGGCCTGAACGTCGCATTGTTGTGGTTGACGTTCGCCGGTTGACGCCGTCCTGGGGCACGATGGCACTGTGCCCGAGCTGCCGGAGGTCAACGCGTTGGTCGAGTATCTCGACCTGGAGATGGCCGGTGCCGTC
>DATMSF010000173.1:0-5442 GCA_035565535.1 Aeromicrobium sp. | reverse complement strand
CGCCAGCCGCGAGGAACGACTGCACGTGACCCCGGTCGCCAGCCGCGAGGAACGAGCGGCGGGAAGGCGCCGGCGAGGCCGCGGGCTCGAGCAAGCCCACATCTGACCGACGCCCGCCCGCCATCGGCCGCCGAGCGACCGCGGCTGGCGACCGGTGGCCACGTGCAGCGTGACAGGATTCCCACATGAGGATCACGGTGCTGTCCGGCGGGATCGGCGGATCGAGGTTCATCGGCGGTGTCCTGAAGGCGGTGACCGACGCCGACGTCACCGTCGTGGCGAACACCGCCGACGACATCTGGCTGTTCGGGTTGCGCGTGTCCCCCGACCTCGACACCGTGATGTACACGTTGTCCGGCGGCATCGACACCGACCGCGGCTGGGGGCGCACCGACGAGACGTGGAACGCCAAGGACGAGCTCGCCGCATACGGCGTCGAGGAGGCCTGGTTCGGTCTGGGTGACCGCGATCTGGCCACGCACCTGGTGCGCACCGAGATCCTGAGGAAGGACGGGACCCTCAGCAAGGCGACGGCGAAGTTGTGCGAGCGCTGGCAGCCGCCGGTCCGGTTGCTGCCGATGAGTGACGACGAGGTCGAGACCCACATCGTCACCGAGATCGACGGGCACTCTCGGACGATCCACTTCCAGGAGTTCTGGATCCGCTACCGCGCCCAGGTACCGGTCCGCGACGTCCAGATCCGCGGCATCGAGTCCGCTCGTCCCGCGCCCGGCGTCGTCGAGGCGATCACCGGGGCCGACGTCGTGGTGCTGCCGCCGTCCAACCCCATCGTCTCGGTCGGCCCGATCGTCGCCGTGGGTGGCATCGGTGACGCGCTGCGGAGCACGTCGGCACCGGTCGTCGGCGTCTCCCCGGTCATCGGTGGCGCGGCGGTGCGCGGCATGGCCGACGAGTTGCTGGCCGGACTCGGCCTGGAGAACAGTGCGGCCGCCGTCGGTCTGCACCACGGTGCCCGGTCGCGCGGCGGAGTGCTCGACGGCTGGTTGGTCGACACCACCGATGCCGACGACGTCGCCCGGTTGGAAGCCGGCGGAATCGCCGCACGCGCCGTGCCGCTGTGGATGTCCGACGACGCGACCACGTCCCAGCTGGCCGCCGATGCGCTCGAGCTCGCGGAGTCGCTGCGATGACGCCGCCACCCACCGTTGCACGAGTGGCGCACCCGACGGGACGGGGGACGACGTGACTGCCATCGTGATCACCGCCGTCGACGGGATCGGTGAGGTCGGGCCGGGGACGGACATCGGCGAGCTTGTCTGCACGCACGCGACGCTGCTCGACGGCGACGTCGTCGTCGTGACCAGCAAGATCGTCAGCAAAGCGTTGGGGCTGGCCACGACGCGGGACAAGGACGAGGTGATCGCGGAGCAGACCGCGCGGGTGGTGGCGCGCCGCGGACCGACGCGGATCGTCCGCACCCGCCACGGCCTCACGATGGCCGCCGCCGGCGTCGATGCCTCCAACCTCGACGCCGGGTCGGTCCTCCCGCTCCCCGACGATCCTGACGACCAGGCGCGTCGGATCCGCGCAGCGATCGCCAAGCGAGCCGGGGTGCAGGTCGGGGTCATCATCAGCGACACCGCGGGCCGCGCGTGGCGGACGGGTCAGACCGACATGGCGATCGGCTGCGCGGGAGTCCTGCCGACCGAGTCGTTCGCCGGCCGCACCGACACACACGGCAACCCGCTCGCCGTCACGGCCCCAGCCGTCGCCGACGAGATCGCCGGCGCGGCGGAGCTGGCTTCCGGCAAGCTGGGCGGTCGACCGATCACGATCGTGCGTGGCCTGCCCGATCATCTGCTCCTCGACCACGACGGACCTGGGGCGGCCGAGTTGATCCGCGACCAGGACGGCGACCTGTTCGGCCTCGGGGCCCGGGACGCCGTCGTGGCCGCGGTCGAGGGTCTGACCGAGGGTTTCCCGTCCCCCGACGCCGCGCTCGAGGACCTGGTGAACCTGCTCGATGACGACGTGCCCGTCAGCATCGACGGCGATCGGGTGACGTTCCGTCCCGCACCGCACCAGAGGGTCGCTGCCGGCCGCGCGGCCGAGCGACTCCGGATCCTCAGCGCCGCTCATCGACTCGCCGTGGACATCAACGTCGATCCGGCGGACGGCTCCCCATGACACGGACCTGGACGTTCCGTCACAGCAGCGTGGTTCCTGCGCCGCCACACGTCGTGTGGAACAGGGTCGTCACCCCGGACGGCATCAACGACGAGATGCGCCCGTGGATGACGATGTCGATCCCCCGCGGCACCGACGGCGTGTCGATCGACACCCTGCCGGTGGGCGTCCCGATCGGTCGCGCGTGGTTGCGGCTCTTCGGTGTCGTCCCGTTCGACTTCGACCACCTGCAGCTCACGCACGTCGAACCCGGCCGCCGGTTCCTCGAGGAATCGACCATGATCAGCATGCGGTTGTGGATCCACGACCGCACCGTCGAGGCCGAGAGCGGCGGAGCCCGCGTCACCGACGTCGTCACGTTCACACCACGCTCGGTGCTGCGACCGGCCGGACCCGTGCTGGTTCGAGTCGTCACAGCCTTCTTCCGCCACCGGCATCGTCGCCTGGTCGCCCACTTCGCCGAGGGCTGATCGTCAGGCGTGGGCCGGCCCTTCCAGGTGTGCGACGACGTTCGAACGGGTACTACCCGGACGGCATGACCGTCCACGTGCACGACGTCAAGGAGACGACCTGATGAAGATTCCGGCCGCTCGCGGTGAGCTGAGTGCGGCGCTGCGTGAGTACCTGACCGATACCGACGTTCGATGGCTCGGACTGCCGACGGCCTCCGACCCGGACGACGCGGCCATCGCACTGTGGTGCCTGCACGAGCTGGCCTACCGAGGTTTCGACGACGTGTCGGACGACGTGGAGTGGGACCCCACGTTGATCACGGTGCGCGCCCGGCTCGAACGCGATCTGGAGAGCCGACTACGAGCCGATTTCGACCTCTGCGCCGCCGACACCCTGCCCGACCTGTTGACCGCGTATCAGGACACGGCCGGCATCGCGCACTTCGTGCGACGCAGCGCCACCGCCGGCGACGTGCGCGACATCTTGATCCAGAAGAGCATCTACCACCTCAAGGAAGCCGATCCGCACTGCTTCGTGCTTCCCCGGTTGGAGCCGGCGACCAAGGCGATGCTGACCGAGCTGCAGTACGACGAGCTGGGTGCAGGTGTTCCCGAGCGCATGCACGCCCGCCTGTTCGCCGACGCGCTCACCGCAGCCGGCCTCGACTCCACCTACGGCGCGTACATCGACCACGCAAGTCATGCGACGTTGACCTTCAACAACGCGCTGTCGATGTTGTGCCTGAACCGACGGCTCCGCCACGCGGCGTTGGGTCACCTCGCGGCCTTCGAGGCGACCAGCTCGCTGCCCTGCGCCGACTGGGTGCACGGACTGCGGCGCTTGGACTTCGACGAGACGGTCGTGCGCTACTTCGACGAGCACGTCGAGGCCGACGCGGTGCACGAACAGCTCGCCCGCCGGATCTGTGACCAGATGACCGGAGATGACACCGATCTCGAGCGGGAGGTGGGCTTCGGAGCGTTCGTGTGCTTGGAGCTGGAGGGTCGCTGTGCGGCAGCGATCATGCCGACCGAGGTGGCGGCGTGAGCCCGAGCGACCCGACGTCCGGTCCGCGTCTGGTGCGCGCCGTCGGCTTCGTGGTCGACGCCGACGGCACGGCCACACCGGCGCGGCGGCCCGTCGTCGCGGTGTGTCGATGCGACGCGAGCGCCCGGCTGCCATGGTGCGACGGCACCCATCAGGTGCTGGCGCGACGCCAACGCAGCTGACAGTCAGTCGCGCACCGGTGAGGAGAGCGCGGCGACGTGTTGACCGACCCGACAGGTCCTACGACCCACCGCTGGCGGGATCGTCGCCCTGCTGTTCTTGCGGGTGGTCGCCGAAGTCGCCCGAGCCGGACTCTTCCTCGTCCGGCTCGGGCGTCGGCTCAGGGGCCGGCTCGGTCACGGCCGCTGCACGTCCCCACGCCAGGCGCCGGTCTCGCGGCCTCCGTGGCTCTCGATGAAGTCCTTGAACCGCTTGACGTCGCCCTTGACCCGGCGGTCGATGACCCCGGCCTTGTCGGCGACGTTCTCGGCAAAGCCCTCGGGATCGATGTCCATCTGGACGGTGACGCGCGTCTCGTCGTCGTTGAGGCGATGGAAGGTCACGACGCCGGCATGCTGCGGGCCGTCGTCTGACTTCCAGGCGATCCGCTCGTCCGGATGCTGCTCGGTGATGGTCGCGTTGAACTCGCGGCTCACCGGTCCCACGGAGGTGACCCAGTGCAGGTGCGTGTCGTCGATCTGCTCGACTTTGTCGACACCCTCCATGAACTGCGGGAAGCTCTCGAACTGGGTCCACTGGTTGTAGGCCGTGCTGATGTCGACGCCGACGTCGACGGTCTCGATCGTGGTACTCATGCGTTCTCCTCTCGTCATCAGAGGCGTACCCGATCGACGGGGCTTCACACCGACCACGGAACTGGTGGCAGTCGGGCTCGTGACGGCTGGGATCCGCCGGCTACCGGCTGTTCTCTCGTATGCCGGCGGGAACCGGGGCAGCGGTCTCGACCCGTCCGTAGAGGGTGGTGCGCTGGCGGGCCGGTCGACCGGCGAGGGCCGCCATCTGTTCCAGCTCGGCGACGTCCTTGCGCGACCCGTTCGTCGAGCCGGCCATCCGACTGATGGTCTCCTCCATCAGCGTCCCGCCCAGATCGTTCACACCGCCGTTCAGCACAGCGGTGCAGACGTCGGGTCCGAGCTTGACCCAGGAGCACTGGATGTTGTCGATCAGTCCGTGCAGCACGATGCGTGCGACCGCGTGCACGGCGCGGTTGTCGCGAACGGTCGGTCCGGGTCGGGCCACTCCGGCCAGGTAGATCGGCGACGACTGGTGCACGAACGGCAACGGCACGAACTCGGTGAACCCGCCGGTCTCCCGCTGCAGGTCGGCGAGCAGTCGCAGGTGGTCGACCCAGTGCCCGGGGTGGTCGACGTGGCCGTACATCATCGTCGACGTCGTCGGCAGGCCGACACGATGGGCGGTGGTGACGACGTCGATCCACTGGGCCGCCGGCAGCTTGCCCTTGGTCAGCACCCAACGCACGTCGTCGTCGAGGATCTCAGCGGCCGTCCCTGGAAGCGAGTCGACCCCGGCCTCACGCAGCGAGATCAGGAACTCCTCGAGCGACAGCCCCGTGCGCGCCACTCCGGTCATGACTTCCATCGGGCTGAACGCGTGCAGGTGGATGTCGGGGTCGGCGGTCTTCACGGTGCGCGCCAGATCGGAATAGACCGAGGCGGGCATCGCGGGATCGATGCCGCCCTGCATGCAGATCTCGGTCGCACCGACAGCCCTGGCCTCGCGCACGCGGGCAGCGATCTCGTCGGGTGACAGACG
>DATMSF010000172.1:0-9245 GCA_035565535.1 Aeromicrobium sp. | reverse complement strand
CGTGCACCGGCGGCTTCCAGCGCGTGATGCGCGTCGTCGTGGGCCAGACGACCGCACCGCGCCGGTTGACGTTCAGTCCTCTCGACCCCACCTCGGGTGAGTCCGTGATGAACATCCGCACGGTCTCGGGACTGCGCTCGCCCATCGCACGCAGATCGGCCAACAGTGCCCAGACCCGTTCGACGGGTGCCGCGATCTGTGTCTGCGCCTCGAGCGCGGGCAGCCCGCCGGCAGGGAACTCAGGCGGCACGCTCGACCTCGGCCTTGATCCGCTGCAGCGTCGACTCGATCCCGGCCTGCAGCTCGTCCTCGAACTTCTGCGGACCGCCCAGGACGACCTTCGTCAAGAACTTCGACGTGCCCGAGACGCCGTTGGGGATGGACCGCGCCTCGGTCAACCGGGTGCCGGTCGCCGTCAGCTCGAGCTCGTAGGTCCACACCGACCGGTTCTCCACGATGCGCAGCGCCAGCTTCTTCTCGGGCTCGAACGCCTCGACCACCGCGTTCGTCGGCCACCACTTCCACCCCTGACGGTTCAGGTTCAAGGTGCGAGTGCCCTGCTTGACGTCACCGCCGAAGACGAACATCTTGCGACACTGGGGACTCCACTCGCCCATCCGCCGCAGATCGGAGACGACCTTCCACACGTCGGCGGGCGCTGCGTCGATGTCGACGCTTGCCTCGATGCGTTCACGGTTCGCGGGCAGCTGGTTGGCCATGGGAGTGCTCCTGCTCGTTCGGGGACTGGGCACACCCTACCGAGCGCGCCCTCAAGCCTTGCGGATCCAGCCCAACGCCGGCCGGCGACGATCGCGCGCGTTGATCCAGGCCACGAGCCAGTCGCCGACCTGGGGATGGTTCAACAGGGCGAAATGATTCGTGCTGGGCAGGTACTCGAATCGCGCACCGTCGACCACGGCGCCGGTCCGGCCCACGCCGGTCGCGGAGGAGAAGTGCACCAGCAGGTCGCCCAGCACGGCGCTCAACGGATGGCCTTGCGTCGCACCCAACGTGGCGGCGACGAAGTGGTACTCGGCGTGCGGCAGCGGTGCGGCGGCGATCCGGTCAAGGCCCCACTGCGAGGTGAGCTCCTGACCCTTCCACTCGTCGGCGGAGATGTAGCCGTGGCGCAGGTCGACGATGCCGGCTGAGCGGGAGTCCAGGATGCGTCCGAACGGCCTGCTCTCGGGCCAGAACCGCAACAGGCGCGACCCCAGGTGGGCGGCCTTCTCGAGGCGAGCACCGGTGTGTGGCGTCCCGAGGCACACGACGTCGCGGACCAGGTGCTGCCAGGTCTGACCTGCGGCGGTCGCGTGATTCGTCGCCGCCCGGGCGACCAGGCCGCCCATGGAGTGTCCGACCAGCGTGATGCGGGTGACGGTCACCGGCCAGTTGGCGACCAGCTGGCGCACCAGCTGGTCGAGGTGTCGGCCGTTCTCGGAGATGTGCAGGCCCGTGTTGTACCTGATCATCACCGGCGTGCCGCTCGTCTCCGCAGCGATGCGGTCGGGGTACGTGGTGCCCAGCGTGCGGGCGTTCAGTGCCCACGACTCGTCGTTCTCGCACAACCCGTGCAGGAACAGCACCAGGTGCCCGCTGCCGTCGCGGAACGCCTCACGCAGCGGCCAGGAGTTGGCCGGGACGTCGGCGCCGTCGACACGTACCGACATCGTGATCGCCTGGGGGTCGTCGAGCATCCGCAGCTCGTCGCCGATCAGACCGTTGATGGCCGAGACGACCATCCGGCCCCGCTGGCTGGCCTCGACGGGTTTGCCGATACCACGCGACGCCATCGTGCGAACCGCACCGCTGCCGATCCGGAGGAACCCTGAGATCGCACCGTAGATCGATGTCGTGACGGCATCGTGCATCGACTCGGGCAGTCGCCCACCGAGCAGCCGGGAGCGGCGGAAGACCCGCCGTGCCACCGATTGGTGGACATCACGCACCGCGCCGACCAGCAGACGATCGCCGTAGTCGATCGCCAACGCTGCGACGTCCGTGGTGCGCGCGGGCTCGGTTGCCATGCCCCTATCGTGCCGTCTCAGCGCCCGAATCGGAACGCGAGACGCACGAGGCGTTGGTCACGCGGCCTGCCGGCAGCGACGTCGCGCCTGGTGCGGCTCGGACGACGTGGTGCTACGCCTCGTCGGCGGCTTCCTCGTCATCTTGGACGATCGAGCCGTCGGCAGCCAGCTTCGACAGGTCGATCGAGCTGCCCGACTTGTCGGTGACCTTTGCGCTCTCCACCAGCGACGCCAGCGCCTTGCCGCGCAACACCTCGCTGACCATCTCCGGCACGTGGTTGTGCTCCATGATGTGCTGGATGTACGCGTTGGGGTCCTCGCCGGACTGCTGAGCTCGCCGCATGATGTGCTGCGTCAGCTCGTTGTCGTCGATGCCGATCTCCTCGGTCTCGACGATCTGGTCCAGCACGAACTGGGCGATCAGCGAGTCGCGAACGCTCTTCTCCAGCTCGGCCTCGAACTCGTCCTCGGTCTGCTCCTGGTCGTCCAGGTAGTCGGCCAACGTCCGACCCGCGTACGCCAGCTGCTGCTCGACCTGCTGGCGGCGGGCCGCCAGCTCCTCGGTGACGACGGCCTCGGGCAAGGGGGCGTCGATCTGGGCGATGAGCTCATCGAGCACCAGGTCGCGCGCCTGCGCCGCCTGCTGCATGCGCTTGCCGCGCGTGATGCGCTCGACCAGATCGGCACGAAGCTCGTCGAGGGAGTCGAAGTCCGAGGCCATCTGGGCGAAGTCGTCGTCGAGGTCGGGCAGCTCCTGCTGCTTGACGTCCTGCACGACGACGGTCACGTCGACCTCTTCGCCCTTGTGCTCACCGCCGACCAGCTCGGTGGCGAACGTCTTGCTCTCGCCCTTCGACAGGCCCGTGACGGCCTCGTCGAGACCGTCGAGCATCGTCGTCTTGCCGATCGTGTACGGCAGACCGGTGGCCTGGGCCTCCTCGATCGGCGTGCCGTCCTTGGTCGCGGCCGACAGGTCGATCGTGATGAAGTCGCCCTCCGCGGCCGGGCGATCGACCTCGGTGAAGGTGGCGAAGCGCTCGCGCAGGGCGTCGAGCTGCTCGGTGACGTCGTCGTCGGTGACCTCGGCGTCGTCGACCTCCACGGCCACCGCTGCCACGTCCGGCAGCGTGATCTCGGGCCGCACGTCGAGCTCTGCGGTGACCTCGATGGGTTCACCGTCGACGAACTTGGTCAGATCGATCTCGGGCTGGCTCAGCGGCTGGATCTTGGCGTCCTGCAGCGCTTGCGAGTACCAGCCGGGCAGAGCGGCGTTGATGGCCTCGTCGAGCACGGCCCCGCGCCCGATGCGCTGATCGACGATGGCCGCAGGCACCTTGCCCTTGCGGAAGCCCGGCACGCTGATCTGCGAGCCGATCGTCTTGTACGCGGCCTTCAGGTTCGTCTCGAAGTCCTCGAACGGCACCTCGATGGTCAGCTTGATGCGCGTGGGGCTCAAGGACTCGGTCGTGCTCTTCACGTGTGGGCTCTCCTGCAGAGGTCGTAGAAAGAATCGGGGCGCGAACGAGCGATCCGCCCTCGCGCCGGCACCTCTGAAGTCTCTCACGGGTGCGGTTGCCGCGGGAAATCGCACCCGTCAGCCAACGGCGACGGTCACCTCGACCGTGATGCCGGCGGCCCGCGCAGCCGATTCGATGACCCTCACGACGTCGTCGCCGGTGCCGGCTGCCAAGGCGATCTCGAACAGCGGTTCTCGGGTGGCATTCTGCGACGTCGCCCGCCATCGGGTCACCTCGACGCCGTCCGGAACGGCGTCGAGGACCTCGTCGAGCGGTCGCAATGCGTCGACCGAGTCACCGGCGAACACCGACACGTGGCCGACGTCCGTGCTGACCGTGATCTGGAAGAACTCCGTGGTCGCGCCCTCGGCGAGGATCGACGCACGCTCGGTGGTCTCGAACGGATCGCCCGTCGTCCTGACCCGCGCGACGCCGACGCCGGTCATCAGATCGGTCAGCTGCGCGTCAGCCGCGAGGAAGTCGACCGCACGCCTGACGTGGGGTGCGACGTCGCTGACGACGAGCGCATCGGCGTCGTCCTCGATCGACCACGACACCGAGCCCAGCACCTGCTCACCGGCGCCGTTCGGGGTCCAGAAGCGGACCGTCAGCCGATGCTCGCCGACCGCTTGGTCCACCCGATGATTGGCCAGCTCGGTCACGACGTCCGCGACGCGGCTCGGGTCGAGCCCGGCCACCAGCGTGACGGTGGTGTCGGCCGAGCCGTGAGCCGGCGCGTCGTTGTTGCCGCGCACCTGGTGCTCGGCAACAACGGGAACCGAGTCGAGGTAAGCGCTGTACTGCTCGGCGAACGCCGAGCCGGCGTTCAGGGTGCAGCCGGCCAGCAGCGCGACCACGGCCGCCACCGGGACGACCAGTCGAGTCAACATGTCACAGATGATGCCCGACCCGGTCTCACCACGGGTCGATGCCTCCCGCAGCACGTGGGCGTGCTCGGGTCGAGTCGAGCCCCTGCCTCAGTCGAGCGCGGGTGTCCGCCGGGTCGATCACGCCGTCGATCTCGAGCATCGCGGCCATGTTGATCGCCGTGCCGCGCTCGTAGGACGCCGCCACCAGCGACTCGAACAACCTGTCGCGGTCGGGGCCTTCGGGGACCGCTTCGAGCTCCTTGCGGTACCCGAGTCGGACGGCGCCCTCCAACCCCATCCCGCCGAACTCGGCCGTCGGCCACGCGACGGTCAGCGACGGGGCGTGCAGGCTCCCACCGGTCATCGCCATCGCTCCGAGGCCGTACCCCTTGCGCAGCACGACCGCCAACAGGGGCACCCGCAGGTGGGCGCCGGCGACGAACATCCGGCTCGCATGACGCACGTGGGCCTGCGCCTCGGCATCGGGGCCGACCATGAATCCGGGCGTGTCCACGAACGAGACGATCGGCAGACCGTGGGCGTCGCACAACCGCATGAATCGCGCCGCCTTGTCGGCCGCATCGGCGTCGATCGCGCCACCCAGATGTGCGGGATCGTTCGCCAGCAGCCCGACGGGCCGACCGTCGATGCGAGCCAGCGCCGTCACCACGGCACGACCGAAACCGGTGCGCAGCTCCAGGACCGAGTCGACGTCGCAGACCCCGGTCAGCACGGCTCGCACGTCGTAGACCCGAAGCCGGTTCTCCGGCAGCGCACGGCGCAGGGCCACGGGGTCAGGAGAGTACGAACCAGCCGTCGTTCCTTGGAAGTACGACAGGTAGCGCTTCGCGACGGCAACTGCCTCGGCCTCGTCATCGACGAGCACGTCGATGACGCCGTTGGCCCACTGGGCGTCGGACGGGCCGACCTGCTCCGGCGTGAAGACTCCCAGCCCCCCGCCCTCGATCATCGCCGGACCACCCATGCCGATCGTGCTGTCGCGGGTCGCGATGATCACGTCGCAACAGCCGAGCAGGGCGGCATTTCCGGCAAAGCACCGGCTTGCTGCGATCCCCACCATGGGAACGACTCCGCTGAGGCGAGCATGGGCACCGAACGTGGTCAGGTCCAGCCCCGGCACCTGCGCGGTGTCCGTGTCGCCGGGTCGACCGCCGCCACCTTCGGCGAACAGCACCAGGGGCAGGCTGTCGCGCAGTGCGATCTGCAGCAACCGGTCGGTCTTCTGGTGATTGCGCATGCCCTGGGTGCCGCTGAGCACCGTCGCGTCGTACGCCATGACGGCACAGCGCGACACGGTCGGTTCGAACACGTCGCCGTTCACGCTCCCGACGCCTGTGACGAGTCCGTCTGCGGGGGTGTTCCGGATCAGGTCGTCCAGATCACGACGCGCCGTCTGCGCCGCGTAGGCCAGTTGTCCGTACTCGACGAACGATCCCTCGTCGCACAGGTCGGCAATGTTCTCGCGCGCCGTGCGCAAACCCTTGGCGTGGCGCTTGGCGACGGCGTCCGGCCGCGCCGCGTCCAGGGTCAACGCGTGACGGTCCAGCACCCGTTGCAGGTCCGGTCGGACCCGGTCGTAGGAGCGATCCGCCTCCTCGGCGTCCTCGCCGGGCTCGACCGGCTCGGCAGCGGGTCCCACCTCGAGCAGCGGCTGGTCAAGCGTGACGGTGGCGCCGACGTCGACCGCGATCGAGGTGATCGTGCCCGCCTGCTCCGCCCGCACGACGTGCTCCATCTTCATCGACTCGACGATCACCAGCGCCTGTCCCGCGCGGACGGTCGATCCGAGCTCGGCCGGGACGGCCACGATCGTGCCGGCCATGGGAGACAGCACGAGGTTCATCGAGTGATCACTCCTTCACGACGTGTCCGACCACCCAGGCTGCACGACTACACGACTCGGCGTCGATCCCGGCGGGCGGTGGTCTGGCCGACTCTAGACTGGCGTCATGGACTGGGGCGCCGGACACACCGTCGTCGTCGTCCCCGTCGGTGAGCTCGAACCATTCGTGCTGGCGCGCACCCGTCACTACGACGAGGCCTGGGTCTCGACCGATCCGGCCTTCACCCACGCCCACGTGACGCTGCTCGCGCCGTGGGTCCGCGAACCGTCCCGGGACGATCTGGCCGTCCTCGGCGCCATCGCCGCGACCACACCACCGTTCGAGTTCAGCGCGTCGCACGTGCAGCAGTTCCCCGACGGCACGATCCACCTGCCCGCGGACCCGCCCGACGACCTGTCACGACTCATGCGCCGCATCGCGGACGCGTTCCCGGAACACCCGCCGTACGGCGGGGCGTTCGGATCGATCGACACCTTGACACCACACGTGACGCTCGATCGCGCCGCCGGTGGGGTCACGGTCCGATCCACGCAACGACTGCTCGCCGATCTGGTTCCGACCACGTGTGCAGCGGATCGGATCGAGGTGCACTGGTACGCCGAGCGCGACTGTCGGGTGCTGGCGTCCTTCGCTCTGGCTCCGATCGCCTCACTGAGACGGTAACCTCGCGGCGTGCAGACGCCACGACGAACGCGCCACCGGCGCAAACGAGTGCTCAACCGTCTGGTTCTCGCCGGGTGGCGATGGGCCGACACGTTCGGCACCATCACCCCGGAGACCGCACGCGCCGACCGGTTCACCCACTTCGGTGAGGGCAGTGCGATCGGCTTCCCCGTCGCGACGCTGTTCGGCGAGCGTCAGATCCACATCGGCGAGAACACCATGATCGGTCGCCAGTGCACCCTGTCCGTCGGCTACTCGGCCGACGACCACCACGAGCGCACCGACGGACTGGTCATCGGGGACCGATGCGTCATCGGCGCCCGGTGCACCTTCACGGCCCACGAATCGATCGTCATCGGTGACGACGTGTGGTTCGGTCAGGACATCCTCGTCTCCGACGCCGGTCACGGCTACCAGGACCCCGAGCTCCCGATCGGCGTGCAGCTGGGCCCGCACCAGCCGGTCAGCATCGGTCGGGGATCCTGGATCGGCCACGGCGCTGTGATCCTGCCCGGCACGACGATCGGCACGAACGTCGTCGTCGCTGCCGGATCGGTCGTACGAGGCCACGTGGAGGACCACGCAGTCGTGGGCGGGGTTCCGGCGACGGTGTTGCGTCGCTACCGGGCCGGCACCGGCTGGGTGGCCACCAACGACTCCGACGACGTGCGCCCGGCGCACCGCCAGCGTTGGCAGATCCCGGCGGCGCCGGGCTCGACCGAACGTATCGACCCTAGGTCGCGGGGCTCTCGTGTCGACGTCCCGAGGGCAGGCTTTCGGGAGTAGTCTCCCAAGATGGGCGTGACAGAGCGGCTCTACGACCGCTTGTTGACACCGATCCCCGATGCCGAGCACCGGTTGCCCCCCGGGGTCCGCGAGAACATCCCGACCAACGGCGTGCGGATCGTCGGCGCCAGTGCGTTGCAGTCGTCAGGTGACCAGGGGATCAACGCCTCGACCGTGCTGCCGTGGTTGCTGGTGACCGTCGGCGCACCGACCGCACTGATCGGCTTGCTCGTGCCGATCCGCGAATCAGGATCCATGCTGCCGCAGGCATTCCTGACCCCGTGGATCCTGCGGGTGCGCCGGCGCAAGAACGTCGTCGTGACCGGTGCCCTGATCCAGTCTGCCGCCGTCGGCGTCATCTCGCTGACCGCCGCCGTCGGAACGGGCCTGGCTGCAGGTCTTGTCGTGGTCTGCGCCCTTGCGGTCTTCGCCTTCGGCCGGTCGCTGACGTCGGTTGCCTCCAAGGACGTGCTGGGCCGCACGATCCCCAAGGGCCAACGCGGTCAGATCAACGGGCTGGCCACCACGGCCGCCGGTTCGGTCGCGATCACGCTCGGGCTGGCGATCCGCACCTTCATCAGCCAGGACGTGCAAGCCTGGCAGCTGGCCGCGCTGACCGGAGGCAGCGCGGTCCTGTGGCTGCTGGTGACCGTGTGCTGGGCGAGCGTCCGCGAACCCGCCGACGAGGTTCGAGCAGAACCACCCGCACAGGCCCAGGAGCAGTGGTTGCGGCAGATGACCACGCTGCTGCGCGATGACCACCCGTTCCGACGCTTCGTCGCCGTGCGGAGCCTGCTGCTGGTCTCGGCCCTCAGTCCACCGTTCGTGGTCGCGCTGTCCATCGACAGCGGAGCCGGCAGTCTGATCGGGCTCGGCGGCTACATCATGGCCTCGGGGTTGGCTGCGCTGCTCGGCGGCCGCATCTTCGGCCGCATCGCCGACCGGTCCAGCAAGTGGTTGATGACCGCGGGAGCCGGCGTCGCCTCGGCCATCATCGTGGTCACCGTGATCGTCGTGGAGTCCGCGTCCGGTGCGCTTGCCGGGCGATGGACCGAGGTGTTCTTCGTGACGGTGTACTTCGCGTTGACCCTGACCCACACCGGGGTGCGGGTCGGCCGCAAGACCTACGTGGTCGACATGGCCGAGGGCGACACCCGCACCTTGTACGTCGCGGTGTCCAACTCGATCCTGGGCCTCGTCCTGCTCGTGGTCGGCGCCGTCAGCTCGGCGCTGGCGACGCTCGACCTGCAGTGGGCGTTGACCTTCCTGGCGGCGCTGGGCCTCCTGGGCGTGGTGACCGCAGCCCGCCTGCCCGACGTGTCGCAGCACCGGGCACCGTGAGTGCTCGACCCGGGCGTCGGAGCACCTCGGCGATCGTGTCAGAAGCTGACGCCTAGGGGTCCACGATCCGGTAGTCACCGGCCTTCGCCAGGGCGCGCGCGATCAGGTCACGGCTCGGCGTGCGGCCCTGCTGGTGCTTGATCCACAGCCGCGTCGGCTCCCCCGGCACGATCTCGA
>DATMSF010000171.1:0-1844 GCA_035565535.1 Aeromicrobium sp. | reverse complement strand
CCGAGGCCGGAACGGTCGTCAGCACGTCGAGGTTGCCTGCCTGCACGTCGGTGTAGGCGGCGTCGAGGCCGTTGTCGCCGGCGTAGAACTTGAACGTCAGACCGCCGTTGGCGGGCTTGTGAGCGCCGTTGTAGTCCTCGTTGGGCACCAGCGCGATCTGCACGTCGTGCTGCCAGCCGCTCTCGGCGAGCTTGTACGGGCCGTTGCCGATGGGGGCCTCGCCGTACTCCTTGGTGATCTTGCCATCAGGACCGTAGGCGGCCTCGGGCAGCGGGAAGTAGGAGGAGTAGCCAAGTCGCAACGGGAAGTCGGACTCGGACTTCTTCAGCTCGATCGTGAAGGTCTTGTCGTCGATGATCTTCAGACCGGAGATGCCGTCGGCGCCTTCAGGGGTGTACCCGCCGTCATCGGTGCCGGCGATCGGGTAGAAGAAGTACGCACCGAGGTGCTGGTTGACCGGATCGGCGCCGTAGTTCCACGCCTTGACGAACGACTCGGAGGTGACCGGCGTGCCGTCGGTGAACGTCCAGTCCTTGAGCTTGACCGTCCAGACCTTGCTCTCCTCGTCCGGCTCGATGGACTCGGCGACCTCGTTGACGAACGAGCCGTCAGCGTTGTAGGCCACCAGGCCGGCGAACAGGTTCTGGATCGGGTCGCCACCGCCGGTCTCGTTGGTCGCAGTCGGAATCAAGGGATTCTGCGGCTCTGAGCCGTTGACCGTGATGACGGCATTGGTGGTGTCGCCACCGCCGTCGCTGCTGTCGTCATCGCTGCTGCCACACCCAGCCAGGATGAGGCTGGCGCTGGCGAACAATGCCACGCCCGCTAGGCGAGTACGCCGGGAGAGTCGCATGGATTCCTCCTGTGAATCGTTGAGATGCACGCTGACGCGCGCCATTCATGACTATCACTTGTTGCGCCCTCGGCGACAGGCAGAAGCGCCGTCGTCACCAAATCGTCACCTAGTTCTGATGAACTAGTCCGTTCCGGCCCGTGCCGGGGGCACGACTCGGCCCCGCGCAGGTCACGACCGATCCGGAGCCACGCAGACGAACGCCCCGAGGCACTGCCTCGGGGCGTTCGTTCGTGCCGGTCGGAATCAGCCCTTGCGTTTGTTGACCTCTTCGGTGGCCTGCGGGAGGACCGTCTTGAGGTCGCCGACGACGCCGAAGTCGACGAGCTCGAAGATCGGCGCTTCCTCGTCCTTGTTGACCGCGACGATCGTCTTGGAGGTCTGCATGCCGGCCCGGTGCTGGATCGCGCCGGAGATGCCGTTGGCGACATACAGCTGGGGCGAGACGACCTTGCCGGTCTGGCCGACCTGGAACGTGTGCGGGTACCAGCCGGAGTCGACTGCGGCACGCGAGGCGCCCACAGCGGCGCCGAGGCTGTCGGCGAACGCCTCGACCTCGGAGAAGTCACCCCCCGTGCCACGGCCGCCGGAGACCACGATCGCGGCCTCGGTCAGCTCGGGACGACCCGAAGCCGCCTTCGGCGACGACGAGGTGATCTTGGCGGTCTTGGCCGCATCGGAGATCGCGACGCTGACGGCCTCGACCGTTCCGGCACCGGCGACCTGCTCCGGTGCTGCCGAGTTCGGCTTGACCGCGATGACCGGGGCACCCTGCGTGACCTGCGCGTCGACGGTGAAGTTACCGGCGAACACCGACTGGGTCGTGGTGATGGTGCCACCGTCGACCGTGACGTCGACCGCGTCGGTGATCAGACCCGACTGCGACTTCAACGCGACACGAGCAGCGATCTCCTTGCCCTCGGCGCTGGACGGCACCAGCACCGCAGCCGGGCTCTTGTCGGCCACCAGCTGCGCCAACGCCTCAGCCTTC
>DATMSF010000170.1:0-1784 GCA_035565535.1 Aeromicrobium sp. | reverse complement strand
AAGAAGGCAGGACGCAAGTAATGGCGAAGCCCGCAGCCGGGGGTCGTCGCCCCCGCCGCAAGGAGCGCAAGAACGTCACCCACGGCGTCGCGCACATCAAGAGCTCGTTCAACAACACGATCGTCACGATCACCGACCAAGAGGGCAACACCCTCGCCTGGGCGTCCGCAGGCAACGTCGGGTTCAAGGGCTCCCGCAAGTCCACGCCGTTCGCGGCCCAGATGGCTGCCGAGCAGTGCGCCCGGCGCGCGATGGAGCACGGCGTGCGCCGCGTCGACGTCGTCGTCAAGGGGCCGGGCTCCGGTCGTGAGACCGCCATCCGGTCCATCCAGAACACGGGCATCGAGGTCACGGGCATCAAGGACGTGACCCCCACCCCCCACAACGGTTGCCGCCCGCCGAAGCGGCGGAGGGTCTGACCCATGGCTCGCTACACCGGTCCCCGCGCCCGCGTCTCGCGCCGCCTCGGCACCAACATCTGGGGCACGAAGGGCGAGAACAAGGTCCTCGAGAAGCGCCCCTACCCGCCGGGTGAGCACGGCCGCACGCGTCGCCGGGGCAACGTCTCCGAATATCTCCTCCAGCTGCAGGAGAAGCAGAAGGCCCGCTTCACCTACGGGCTGTCCGAGCGCCAGTTCCGTCGCATCTACGACGAGGCGAACCGGCGCGAGGGCGTCACGGGCCTCAACATGCTGCGCTACCTCGAGCTGCGCCTCGACAACGTCGTGTACCGCGCCGGCTGGGCGGCCACCCGTCCGCAGGCTCGCCAGCTGGTGAGCCACGGCCACATCGACGTCAACGGACGGCGCGTCGACATCCCGAGCTACCGCCTGCGCAAGGGCGACACCGTCTCCCTGCGCCCCAAGGCGCGTGAGCTCACCGTGGTGCGGTGGAACATGGACGTGCTCGATCGCAGCGCGCCGCCGTGGCTGGATCGCGAAGACGACGGCCACCGGGTCGTCGTGCGCGACCTGCCGCTGCGGGAGCACATCGACACCCCCGTTCGCGAGCAGATGATCGTCGAGCTCTACTCCAAGTAGTCCACGTAGACACCTGGCTCGCACGCCGCAGCCCCTCGCTGCGGCCAGAAACCTCCACCATCCACGAACAACCCCGGTTGGCCTCCGGGGGTCGACTTCGAAGTTCCGAGGAGCACGACATGCTGGTCATTCAGCGTCCGACGGTCGAAGCGCTGGGAGAGGCCGAAGGCAACCGTCAGCGGTTCGCCATCGGACCACTCGAGCCAGGCTTCGGTCACACGCTGGGCAACTCGCTGCGTCGCACCCTGCTGTCGTCCGTGCCCGGCGCGGCGATCACCCAGGTGCGATTCGACGACGCGCTGCACGAGTTCGACACCATCGCCGGTGTCACCGAGGACGTCACCGACATCATCCTCAACCTGAAGGACATCGTCATCCGCAGCCACAGCGACGAGCCGGTCACCCTGCGGCTCGACGTGCGTGGCCCGGCCGACGTCACCGCCGGCGACATCCAGAAGCACGCCGACATCGAGATCCTCAACGAGGACCAGCACATCGCGACCCTCAACGCGAAGGGTCGGCTCGCGGTCGACATCACGATCGGGCGCGGCCGCGGCTACGCCTCGGCCGACCGCAACAACACGTCGAACACGATCGGCGTGATCCCGATCGACTCGATCTTCTCGCCGGTGCGCCGCGTGGCGTTCCAGATCGAGCCGACGCGCGTCGAGCAGTCCACTGACTACGACCGCCTCATCCTCGACATCGAGACCGACGGCTCGATCTCCCCGCGTGACGCGCTGG
>DATMSF010000169.1:0-3466 GCA_035565535.1 Aeromicrobium sp. | reverse complement strand
TCAGATCCACGCACACCGAGCCGAGACGCACCGCGCGAACCGCGAGCGCCGTGGCCAGGCGCACCGTCTGGTCCGGCTCACCCACCAGGTCTGCCGTCCGGGTGGCGACGTGGACATCGGCCGCGGAGAGGACGTCGGCGCGGTTGAACTCGGCCAACAGGCCTGCGGCCCGGCGCGCAACGCGTGAGGCAAACTGGTCGTCGATCATCCGTACGTCACCTCCGACCCGGCCAGCAGGTCGGACAGCTCGGTGATCATCGCCGCCGGTGGCCGCCACGTGAACACGCCGCACGGCATGCCGTCGATCTCCGGCGTCTGCGGCCCGCACATCCCGCGCACGTACAGGTACGCGATGCCGCCCAGATGTCGGTCCGGATCGTAGTCGGGCAGCCGCCACCGCAGGTAGCGGTGCAGCACCACCGAGTACAGCATCGCCTGCAACGGATAGTGCGAGTGCTGCATCGAGGCCGCCATCGCTGCGGGGGTGTAGTCCATGGCCGTCAGCTCGACGTCGGGAGCACCCAGGCGATTCGTCTTGTAGTCGACCACCACGTAGCGCCGGCGGTCCGACGGCCCCACCCGCAGGACCACGTCGATCGAACCGCCCAGATACCCACGCAGCGCCTGCTGACCCAGCGGGCCGGTGAGGTGGTCAGGGTACCCACCCAGCAGGTGTTCTCGGGGGACATGGCGTCGCATCACGTCGGCGATCTGCCGCAATCGCACGTCCGGCGCGGCGCCTCGCCCCTGGTCGCCGCCTGCCAACGGGATCTCGAAGTCGAGCTCGCACAGGCGGTCGTCCCTCCCGATGTCCCGAAGCGTCACGCCATCGGCGACCTCACCCAGGGGCGAGTCGAACAACGGGAGCAGTCCGGCGACGAGCTCGTCGACACCGGCGTCGACGGGCCACCATCGAAGATGCTCGGCGACGACGTCACGCAGCTCGCGCTCGAGGTCGGTCGCGTGCGGGTCGGCGTGCTCCAGCACCGCGTGCACCAAGGAACCGAATCCGGCACCGGCCGGCAGCGAGGACATCGGCGACACCGGTCCGGTCGCGTCGGCGCGCACCGGCACGTCATCGATGTCCGGCTCGTCCTCGTCGAGCGTGCCCGACACCTCGGGCTCAACGGTTGCGGCGAGCCCTTCTGCCGCCCGCAGGAGTCCGGTGTACGACGTGCGTCGCCACTCGGTGTCGATGGCACGTTCCAGGCGCCGAGAGGTCAGTACGGCCTGGTCGGCCTCGACCTGGATCGCACCTCGTCCGGTGGGCACGGCCGCCTCGACCGTCAGACCGCCCAGGGCCTCCCAGGCGGCGAACCTGCTCTGCGCCTCGGCCAGGGTCGGCAGCGGATACAGCTTGGTGGGCACCACGGCCTCACCCGGTTCCCGTCCCAGCAACAGCCGTGACAAACCACTGTTCACCGAGTTCTGGCTACGCCCCCACCACAACACCAGCTGCGACTGCGCGCGCGTCAACGCGACGTACGCCAGGCGCAGCTCCTCGGCAGCGGCCTCTGCCCTCGATCGGGCCAGAGCGTCACGATCGAGCGGCTGGCCGACCTCGAGCATGCGCTCACCCATGAGGTGGTGGCGCACCGCGACCTCACGGCTTTCGTCGGGGATCCACGTGTCGAATGCGTGCGGCAGCATGACGATCGGATACTGCAGGCCCTTGCTGGAGTGGATCGTGACGATCTGCACCGCTGCGGTGTCGGTGTCCAGTCGGCGTTGTCGAGCGCGGGCTGCATCGGCGCCGGCCTCCTCGCGCCGCTGATCGCGCAGCCAGGCGAGCAGCGCCACGACCCCCAGGCGTCGACCGTGCGACACGTCGTGGAGCAGCTCCCCGACGTGCTCCAGGTCGGTCAGCAGTCGCTCCCCGTCGGGCTGGGACAGCACCCGTGCAGCCAGACCCCGTCCGGCGACCGCTTCCTGGACGGCGGCGATGCCGCGCTGCCGGAAGATGTCGACGAGGTCGCGTACCTGCTCGGCCAGCTCGTCGGTCAGCGATTCGCCACCCGCGTCGAGCTCGGCGGCGGTCCGGCCGAAGAACGATGTCAGGGCCACCGACCGCACCCGCTCGAGCGAGGGCCGCTCGAGCGCTTCCAGCAGGGTCAACCACTCATCGGCAGCCCGGCTCGTCAGGACGCTGTCGCGCGCCCCGACGACCGACGGGATACCGCGAGCGGCCAGCTCACGCTGGATGGCTCCGGCATGGCGTACCGACCGCATCAACACCGCGATGTCACCTGCCGAGACCGGCCGGACGTCGTCACGGTCCGCGAACGTCGCGCCCGACGATAACAGCTCGGCGAGCTGGTCGGCCAGGTCGATCGCGATCAGATCGCGCATCTTGCCGATGCCGACCGGCTTGTCGTCCTCCTCGGGAAGGTCGACGACCCGCAGCCGGACGGGTCCGTCGTGGGGCGCGCCGAGGAGTCGCGAGTCGGAGCGATGCGCCGTGACCGGCACGACTCGAATGGCCTCGCCGCCCAGCTCCGCCCCGCGCGTGAGGACCTGGAGCGCCTCGACGAGCGGACCATCGGACCGGTAGTTGGTGCCCAACGTCCGGCGATCGGCGGTCTGGGCCACGGCAGCCAGATAGCTGTCGATGTCGCCGCCGCGGAACGCGTAGATGGCCTGCTTGGGGTCGCCGATCAACACCATCGCATGCGTCGGGGACCCCGGCCCGAACGCCCGTTCCAGCACCGACCACTGAACGGGGTCGGTGTCCTGGAACTCGTCGACGAGGACGACCGACCAGCGCGCCCGCATGCGCTCGCGTGCGGGCGACTCGGGATCTTCAAGGGCGTCGTTGAGCTGGGACAACAGGTCGTCGAACGACATGATGCGGCGTCGCTGCTTGCGTCGGTCGACCTCGGAGCGCACGGCGCGCGCGAAGGCGAGGCGCTCGTGTGAGAGCGAGCCGAGCTCGGGTTGCAGTGGCGTCAATTCGATGTGCGGATCGCCGATCACCGCACGCGCCAGGGCCAGGGCGTCGCCACGCTGGATCAACGGTGCCGTCAACGAGGCGTACCGCGAGATCATCAAGTCGTCGACGACCTCGACCACCAGGTCGTCGAGGTTCTCGACCAAGGAGACGTCCGGGTCGCTGTCACCTGCGACGCCCAGCGAGTTGAGCACGACGTGACAGAACTGGTGGGTGGTGGCGATCGTGGCAGCGTCGAACGACGCGAGCGCGTCGATGACCCGGCGGTGTCGGACCGCCTGCTCAGATGCTGGGTCGGCACCGGCCAACGAGCGAGCGAGCTCGACCAGGTGTGCTCGGACCCGCTCGCGCAGCTCCTGACTGGCTGCTCGCCCGAAGGTAATGATCAGCATCCGATCGAGCGGACACACGCCCTCGGCGACGTATCGGCCGACGAGCGAGGCCACGGTGTGGGTCTTGCCCGTGCCCGCGCTGGCCTCGAGGACCGTGAGTCCCTGCGGCAACGGTCCGTCCGGGTCG
>DATMSF010000168.1:0-2768 GCA_035565535.1 Aeromicrobium sp. | reverse complement strand
GCCTCGCCGATGGTGGCGGCGGTCTCCTCGTTCCTGTCCTTCGCGGTCGGTGCCATCATCCCGTTGCTGCCGTTCCTGCTCGGCGTCGACAGCCCGTGGCTGTCGATCGGGATGTCGCTGGCTGGGTTGTTCCTGTGCGGCGCGGTGGTCACGAAGGTGACCGCTCGCTCGTGGTGGTCCGGCGGCATCCGGCAGCTGGTCCTGGGGGGAGCGGCTGCCGGTTTGACGTACCTGATCGGCGAGGCCGTCGGCGCGCAGCTGGGCTGACCGTCGCGGCCGTCCGGTCCGGCGCGGATCGGACTAAGGCTGACCTTGGCAGCGCCATTCGTCATCTGGGTGTAACCTGAGGTTGCTTTCCGAGGCCAACGTCGTCCCCGGTTCGAGCGTTCCCTACCGCTCACCCGACGACCGAAAGAAGTCCTCGATGACGCGCCCCCAGCACCTGTCCAGCCCAGAGCACCTCTCCAGCCCCGTGCACCTGTCCGGTTCGGCGCACGAGTTCCGTTCTGCGTACCGTGCCCATTCGACGCTGCCGCCCGCGCAGGGCCTGTACGACCCCGCGAACGAGCACGACGCCTGCGGCGTCGCGTTCGTGGCAACGCTGACCGGGGTTGCGAGCCACTCGATCGTCGAACAGGGGCTGACCGCCCTGCGCAACCTGGATCATCGCGGCGCTGTCGGCGGTGAGCCCGACACCGGTGACGGTGCGGGCATCATGTTCCAGGTGCCGGACCGCTTCCTGCGTGCCGTGGCCAAGGACGAGGTCGGCATCAACCTGCCGGAAGCCGGTCACTACGCGGCCGGAATGGCGTTCCTGCCGGTCGAGGAGAAGGCAGCCAAGGCCGCGCGCAAGTCGATCGAGAAGATCGCCAAGGAGGAGGGCCTGAAGGTCCTCGGCTGGCGCGACGTGCCGGTCAACCCCGACATCCTCGGGTCGATGTCTCGCGGCGCGATGCCGTCGTCCCAGATCGCCTTCGTCGCGCCGAGGAAGGACGTCACGGGGGTCGAGCTCGACCGGTTGGCGTTCTGCCTGCGCAAGCGGTCCGAGCACGAGGTCGGCGTCTACTTCCCGTCGTTGTCGTGCCGGACGTTCGTCTACAAGGGCATGCTCACCACCGAGCAGCTCGAGCAGTTCTACCCCGACCTGTCCGACGAGCGCATCGAGTCGGCCCTGGCGATCGTGCATAGCCGGTTCTCGACCAACACGTTCCCCAGCTGGCCCCTGGCTCATCCGTTCCGGTTCGTCGCGCACAACGGCGAGATCAACACCGCCCGCGGCAACCGCAACTGGATGCGGGCCCGCGAGGCGACCCTGGCCAGCGACCTGATCCC
Organism: Aeromicrobium sp.; assembly: GCA_035565535.1. Classification (GTDB taxonomy): domain Bacteria; phylum Actinomycetota; class Actinomycetes; order Propionibacteriales; family Nocardioidaceae; genus Aeromicrobium. The sequence goes on along the minus strand of DATMSF010000168.1, from coordinate 1,436 downwards.
GGGAGACCTGGAGCGACTGTTCCCGATCTGCGACCCGGAGGGCTCGGACACCGCGTCCCTCGACGAGGTGCTGGAGCTGTTGCACCTGGGCGGTCGCGAGCTGCCCCACGCCGTCATGATGATGATCCCCGAGGCGTGGGAGAACGACACCGAGATGGACCCTGCTCGGCGGGCGTTCTATGAGTTCCACAGCTCGATCATGGAGGCCTGGGACGGCCCCGCGTGCGTGTGTTTCACCGACGGCACCCAGATCGGCGCGGTGCTGGACCGCAACGGTCTGCGCCCGGGACGCTTCTGGATCACCGAGGACGGGCTCGTCGTGCTGGCCTCGGAGGCCGGTGTCCTGGACATCGACCAGTCGACGATCGTGCGCAAGGGCCGGCTGGAGCCGGGCAAGATGTTCCTGCTGGATTTGGCTGAGCACCGCGTCATCGAGGACGAGGAGATCAAGGGTCGCCTCGCCGCCGAGCAACCGTACGAGGAGTGGCTGTACTCGGGTCTGGTGCGGTTCGAGGACCTGCCGGACCTGGAGCACATCGTGCACACCCACTCCTCGGTGATCCGTCGCCAGCAGGTGTTCGGCTACACCGAGGAGGAGCTGCGGATCCTGCTGGCTCCGATGGCGCGCAGTGGCGCCGAGGCGATCGGCTCGATGGGTACCGACACCCCCATCGCGGCGATCTCGGACCGGCCGCGGATGCTGTTCGACTACTTCTCCCAGCTGTTCGCCCAGGTCACGAATCCGCCGTTGGACGCGATCCGCGAGGAGGTCGTGACGTCACTGGCCGGCACGATCGGGCCCGAGGAGAACTTGCTCGCGCCCAGTGCCGCGTCCTGTCGGATGCTGCAGCTGCCGTTCCCGGTGGTGGACAACGACGAGCTGGCCAAGATCCGCCACATGAACCGCGACGGCGACATGCCGGGCTTCGCGGTGCACGTCGTGCGGGGTCTGTACGACGTGAACGGCGGGGGAGCGGCGCTGAAGGCCAAGCTCGACGAGATCTGTGCCGACGTGTCCCGGGCCGTGGCCGACGGCGCACGCATCATCGTGCTGTCGGACCGCCACTCCACGGTCGACCTCGCGCCGATCCCGTCGCTGCTGCTGACCGGCGCCGTGCACCACCACATGGTGCGCGAGAAGCTGCGCAGCCAGGCCGGCCTGATCGTCGAGGCCGGTGACGTCCGCGAGGTCCACCACGTGGCCCTGCTGATCGGCTACGGCGCGACCGCGGTGAACCCCTACCTCGCGCTGGAGAGCGCCGAGGACCTGGCCCGTCAACGTGTCTTCGTCGAGGGCGTCGAGCCGCACCAGGCGCTGCGCAACGTCGTCAAGGCGCTGGGCAAGGGAGTGCTGAAGGTCATGAGCAAGATCGGTGTGTCGACCGTCGCGTCGTACACTGGCGCGCAGATCTTCGAGGCCGTCGGCCTGTCGCAGG
>DATMSF010000167.1:0-4325 GCA_035565535.1 Aeromicrobium sp. | reverse complement strand
CGACCCGGATGATCGCCGGGTTCGTCGCAGTCATCCCGCTGTACACCGTGGCGTTGCTGGCCTCGTACCTGTCGCCACGACTGATCACGACATTGATATACGGAGAATCGGCCGGCACGTACGATCACTACTTCCTGACGTTCCTGCCACCGGTCGACATACTCTGGTCGTTCGTCAAGCTCGTCGTGCTGGCCGTCCTGATCATCTTGATCCACTGCTACTACGGCTACTCGGCCTCCGGTGGTCCGGCCGGCGTGGGCCTCGCGGTCGGCCGCGCGATTCGCACGTCGATCGTGACGATCGTCGTGGCGAACTTCTTCTTGTCGTTCGCGATCTGGGGATCGACGACCACCGTGCGGATCACGGGGTAGCGCACATGCTGGTCAACATCTTCCACGACTCCAAGTCCGAGCATCGACGCCTGATGCTCGCCGGGTTCGCCTTCCTGGCGGCGATCGCGGCCCTGGTCTGGTTGTCCATCGCGCTCTACAACAAGACGTTCACCAGCACCACGACCGTGACGGTCCAGGCCGAACGGGCCGGCCTGCAGCTGTCGAAGTTCGGCGACGTGCGGATGCACGGTGCGCTGGTCGGCTACGTCGACAGCGTCAAGAGCGACGGCGAGCACGCCGTCGTGACCCTGGCGCTGCGACCTGACGCCGCCGAGCGCATTCCCGAGAACGTCGACGTGCGCATCCTGCCCACCACGTTGTTCGGTCAGAAGTTCGTCGAGCTGGTGCCGCCGGCCCAGGGGGCCTCGGCCAAGGGGTTGACCGACGGCACGGTCATCGGGGCCGATCGGGTCAGCACCAACGAGGAGCTGCAGACCGTGCTCGCCGATCTGTACCCGGTGCTCCGGTCGGTCGATCCGGCGAAGCTGAACGCTGCGCTGACGGCGTTGTCCGGTGCCCTCGACGGCAAGGGCGACCAGCTGGGCGCGACCCTGGCCGACCTCGACGCCTACCTGGGCCGCTTTAACCAGGACCTGCCCACGCTGCAGACCGATCTGCAGCTGCTCGCCGAGGTCGCTCGCACCTACCAGCTGGCCGCTCCGGACCTGCTCGACGTCATGAAGAGCGCCTCGGTCACGACCCGCACGATCTCGTCGAACAAGGCCAACATCGTCGACGTGTTCGGCAGCCTCACGAACCTGGCCCGGACGGCCCGCGTGACACTGGCCGACAACGAGCAGCTGCTGATCGACCAGGTGCAGTCCGGACGTCCGCTGCTGAGCCTGCTCGACCGCTACTCGCCGGAGTTCAACTGTCTGCTGACGGGTCTGGACCGGCAGATCCCGAACTCCAAGGCGGTCTTCTCCGACGCGATCATCCGGCAGACGATGGAGCTGGGTTCACCGCAACGGTTGCCCTACACCGAGGAGGACGCCCCGGTCTACGGCGAGGTCGGTCACGGGCCGTGGTGCCTCGGTCTGCCGGACGACTACGAGAACCCCGCACCGTTCCTGCCGCTGAAGGACGGCAGTGACCGCGACGAGCCGGACGGTGGTCTGGGATGACCAAGCGCAATCTGGAGTTCGCGTTCGCGGCCATCAAGTTCACCCTCTTCGCCGTCGTCTCGCTGATCGTGACCTACATGCTCATCGTCGTCATGGGTGGTTCCGGATCGGGCGACCAGCGCGAGTACCGAGCGGTCTTCGAGTCGGCCTCCAGCCTGGTCAAGGGCGACGACGTGCGCGTCGCCGGCATCATCTCCGGCCGGGTCACCGACGTGCGGATCCACGACCGGGACAAGGCCATGGTGACCTTCGAGCTCGACGGCGACGTCCCGTTCACCGCCGACTCCGAGCTCACGGTGCGGTTCTTGAACCTGATCGGCGACCGATACCTGGCCGTGACGGCCGGCGACCAGGATGCGCCGGCCCAGCAGCCGGGTTCGACGATCGGGACCGATCGCACGCATCCCGCGCTGAACCTGACCGAGCTGTTCAACGGCTTCCAACCCCTTTTCACCGCGTTGGACCCGGACCAGGTCAACGAGCTGTCGATGAACATCGTCCAGGTGCTGCAGGGCGAGAGCGGCACGATCCAGGACCTGATGGCCAACACCGCGTCGTTGACGAACTCGTTGGCCGACCGTGACGAGCTGATCGGCCAGGTCATCGACAATCTCAACGAGCTGATGGGCATCGTCGACAGCCGCCACCAAGAGCTCGGTGACCTGGTCGCGGGGCTGGACGACTGGTTCGGCGACCTGGCCGCCGACCGGTCGACGATCGGTGCCTCGTTCGACAGTGTCGCCGATCTGTCGGGTGAGCTGGCCGACCTGCTGACGCGCAGCCGTCCGTTGCTGAAGGCCGACGTCGCGGAGCTGCGGCGGCTGCTGGAGATCCTGAACCAACCGCAGAACAAGGCGATCCTGGACGAGACGCTCGAGAAGCTGCCGGTCATGCTCTCGAAGCAGACCCGCATCGGCGTGTACGGCTCCTGGTACAACTACTACCTCTGCGAGTTCCGCGGCGGCGTCGTCCTGACCGATGAGCTGATGGCGCTGGTGCCGGCCGAGTACCGGTCGCTGATGACCGACTTCACGATGTACAGCAACGCCGCGAGGTGTCAGCGATGACGCGGCGCAGCGATCGACGGATCCGCGGGATCGGCATGATCTCCCTGGCGGGCCTGCTGCTGGTGGCTGCAGCCACGTTCAACCTGCAACAGTTCCCCGGCTTCCGCGGCCAGCAGTACCACGCACAGGTCGACGACGCCGCCGGTCTGCGCGTGGGCGCCGAGGTGCAGGTCGCCGGAATCCGTGTCGGTCGGGTCAACAAGATGCACATCGACAAGACGCAGGTCATCATCGACTTCGACGTCAAGGGTGCCGATCTGGGCGATCGGACGCACGCGACGATCGAGGTCAAGAACCTGTTGGGCGAGAAGTTCCTCAACCTGGTCCCGGCCGGTGACGACGACCTGGCGTCCGGGGCGCTGATCCCGGCCCACGTGAGCTGGGACATCGTCGGCACCCTCGGCACGTTGACGACCAACACCGAGAAGACCGACACCGAGCAGCTGACCGCGGCACTCGGCACCCTGGCCGAGACCCTCCGAGCAGCGACACCGGACGCCAAGGCCACGTTCGCCGGCCTGTCTCGTCTGTCGGAGTCGATCGCCTCCCGCGACGCCGAGATCGGCGAGCTGCTGACACGGGCGCAGACCGTGCTGGAGACGCTGGAGTCCCGCAAGGGCGATCTGGTGTCGCTGATGGGTCAGGCTCGCCAGGTGTTCGACGAGCTGCACCGCCGGCGCGATGCGATCCATGACCTGCTGGTCGACGCCGATGCCCTGGTCGTGCAGCTGCGCGGCGTCGTCAAGGACAACACCGAGCAGCTGCGGCCCACGCTCGACACGATGGAGGACGTGCTGGGCTTCCTCGAGGCGCGCGAGGACAAGCTGGAGGCGTTGTTGCGCAACTACGGCCCCTACGTCGACATCCTGGGCAACATCGTCGGCTCCGGGCCGTGGTTCGACGGGTACGTGCCGAACATCCAGGGCATCTTCACCGGCGAGTTCACGCCACCGATCCCGTTGCCGATCGGGGGTGAGGAGTGATGAAGGCCTGGACCACGCGTCCGATGCTCATCGCGGCCGGACTGGTCGCGGCGCTGTTGATCACGTCTTACGTCGTGGCCACGCGGAACGGACAGCACACCGTCACGGCGTACTTCGATCGGGCCGTGGCGGTGTATCCGGGAACGGATCTGCGGATGATGGGCGTCCAGATCGGTGAGGTCACCGCCGTCGTCCCCGAGGGCGATCGGGTGCGGGTCGACATGCGGTACGACGGGGAGTACTCGGTGCCTCAGGACACCACGGCCGCGATCGTCACGCCCACCCTGATCGCCGATCGCTACGTGCAGGTCGAGCCCTACGACGGTGGCCCGAAGCTGGCCGACGGCGGGACGATCCCGTTGGAGCGCACCCGGACGCCGATCGAGCTCGACCGGATGTTCCGGTCGCTGGACGACCTGTCGGTGGCGCTGGGGCCACAGGCCGGGGGGAGCGAACGTGGTTCCCTGGCCTCGCTGCTGGACGCCGGCGCCGACTTCCTCGACGGCAACGGACGAGCCGGTGGCGAGACGATCCGGCAGCTGTCCGCCGTCGCCGGGACGCTGGCCGATCATCGCGAACCGCTCTTCGACGACCTGTCTGCACTGGCCTCGATCACCGAGGCGTTGGCCGCCAACGACACGACCGTCGAGGGCTTCATGACCGACCTGGCCCAGGTGTCGGACCAGCTGGCCGGCGAGCGTGAGGAGCTGGCGCAGGTGCTGGCCTCGCTGGCTGACTCCCTCGACACGGTTCGCGGCT
>DATMSF010000166.1:0-14298 GCA_035565535.1 Aeromicrobium sp. | reverse complement strand
CCGGTCTGCTGCTCAGCGTCATGGTCATCGCCGTGATGATCGCCGGCCCGGTCCTGGGGTGGGCGACCGGCACCAATCCGTGGCATCGGTCCTCGATGGCGATCGGCACGGTTCTGGCGATGGTCGCGGTGTGGACCGTCGTGCTCGTGTGGCACGGTCAGGCGCCGCTGCCGCTGTTGTTCGTGCTCGTCGTCGTGGTCGGCGTCGGTGGCCCTGCCTCGATGATCGGGTTCGACCTGGCCCGCACGTCGAACCCGTCGGATCGGGTCGCCAGTGCCACGGCGATCGTGAACCAGGCCGGCTTCGTGGCCAGCCTGGTCCTCGTGATCGCCGTGGGCGTGATCTTGGACTGGCGCACTCCGGGCAGCAGCACCAGCTATTCCCCCGAGGCCTTCGTGTGGGCGATGTCGTTCCAGTACGTCCTGTGGGGCATCGGGCTGGTCCAGCTGTACCGCTACCGGCGACGCACCCGGTCGGTGCTGCTGGCCGCGGACCCGGACGTGCGGTCCAAGATGATCGGGCTGGGGTAGATCGGGTCGGGCTAGACGGCGACCGGCTCGCGCACGAGCATCAGATTCGTCTTGCCGGCGTGCTCCAGCTCGCCGACCTGCTCGAAGCCGCGGCCCTCGTGGAAGGCCAACGACGCCTCGTTGGTGTCGTAGACCTCCAGCGCGACGGGCACGTCCCCCTCGACCTCGTCGTACAGCCGAGAAGCAACACCTTGGCGGCGGTGGGAGCGCGAGACGACGATGCGGTCCAGGTACACGTAGTCGTTGAGTCGTTCCTCAAACCACCGGTAGCGGCTCGAGTCGTACGTCGCGCCGGTGGGCAACGTGATGACGAAGCCGGCGATGTCGCCGTCGTCGTCGAGGACGAGAGCCTGGTCGGCCTGCTTGACCAGCAGGGCCAACGACTCGTGGTCCAGGCTGCCGACGCCTTCCAAGGCGGTCTGATTGATGTCGACGATCGTGTCGAGATCGTCTGGTTCGATGGTTCGTACGGTCATGGTGTCTGAATTCATCGGACTTGACGTTACGTCAACCCCGGACTCAGTTCAGTGAGCGCGATCACACCGTGAACGTGACTCCTGCCGCGTCCTCGCTCGCAGTCCACAGCCGGTCGGCGGCCTCTTCGTCGCGTGCAGCCTTGGTCATGCCGACCAGCTTCGGCCGCCCACGCAGCTGCCCCGGACCCGAGGGCCCCACGTACTCGCCGCCGGTCAGCGAGGTGTCCGTCGCGGCCATCAGCGACGGCCACGCACCGTGCGCCGCCGGCTGACCGAGGACGCGGGAGACCTGGTGAATCGCCATGCCGGGGATCCGGCTGCGACCCAGGTTGAGCCCGGCGCCCTGCAGGTTCGTCGCGGCGTAACCGGGGTGTGCAGCGACGCTGACAACGTCGACGCCGGCCGCCTTCGTCCGCCGATCCAGCTCCAGGGCGAACATCAGGTTGGCCAGCTTGGACTGACCGTACGTCTGCCAACGGCGGTAACGTCCGGGTCGCCCGCCGGGCGCGAGCGCCTGCAGGTCGAGCTCTCCGGCAGCGGTGTGCGCCAGCGACGCGACCGTGACGACCCGTGCTGCCGAGGCCTTCAGCGTGGGCCACAGCGTGGCCGTCCAGGCGAAGTGGCCCAGGTGATTGGTGCCCATCTGCAGCTCGAAACCGTCGGCCGTCGTGCTCTTCGGCGGGATCATGATGCCGGCGTTGTTGATCACGATGTCGATCTGCCGGTGACGATCCGCGACGTCGGATGCGGCGCGTTTCGCGGAGTCGAGGTCGGCCAGGTCGAGCAGCTGCAGCTCGACCTCGGCTGCGGGAACCTGTGCGCGCAGGCGGTCCAGATACTCCTCACCCTTGCGGACGTCGCGCGCCGTGACGGTCAGTGCTGCGCCGTGACGAGCCAGCTCGATCGCCGTCGCCAGCCCCAGTCCACCGGTCACGCCGGTGATGACGGCTCGTCGCCCCGACAGATCGGGGATGTCTGCGGTGCTCCACGTCATGGCACGAGGATAGTGCTCAGGGTGTGATCGCCATCTGCTCCAGGACGGTTCGACCAAGGGCGGTGTCGCCGGTGACCGCGACCTCGACCTGGTCGGGGGACCTGCGCCCGGCGGCAAGAATCGTGAACGTCTCGGTCGACATCGTCAGCTCGACGTCGAATCGATCGACGTCCTCCACGGGAGCGGCCCGTCCGTCGTCGCCGACCCGCACCACCAGATCGGCCGGAACCTCACCCGTGACGGTCCACTTGACGACCGTTCCGGCCGGTGCCTTGACCTTCTTGCCCAACACCAGCGGCATGCCGAACGACAACGCCATGGTGGTCACCTGGGCGCCGGTCCCGTCCATCCCGCCGGGGCGGTCGATCGCGCGTCGAATGTCCTGCTCGTGGCACCACATGTCGAGACACCGGTTGCGCAGCAACGTGTCCCACGTCCAGCCGACGTCTCCGGGAGTCTTGTCGGCGACCGCCGTCGGATCGAGCTGGTCCACGTCGGCCAGCTGCTGGACGCGCAGTGCGACCGCTTCGTTGAACTCGTCGACGACGTCGGCGGCGGGCAGGCCGCGGCGCTCGGCGACGCCGACCTCGGTGTAGTCGCTGATGACGGTGCCCCGCGCCCCGGTCGGCAGGTCCTCGGCCGTGCCGCTCAGCACGGCCTCGAGGTGGGCGAGGTGGGCGAGCGTGTCCTGGACCGACCAGCCGGGCAGGTCGGTCGCGGTGGCCCACTGCTCGTCGGTCAGGCCCTGCACGAGCTCACTGATGGCATCGGCCGACTCGTGCCAGCCCTTCACGTAGACGGACAGCATGCTCATGGTTCCAGCTCCTGCTTCATCCTGCGTCGGGTCCAGTATGTTCCGCCGGCGAGGGCGGCACCTGCGAACAGTCCGGCGAACGCCACGATCTGCGCCGTCTGACCGCGCGAGGTGAAGCCGTCCAGGACGGCGTACGAGTACGTCGCGTTGTCGATCTTGCGGTCCTTGGGCGTGCACGTGACCTTCACGTCGTCGCGACCTTCGGGCCACAGGGCGACCAGGTGCCACTCGGTGCCGTCGACCTCGGTGACGACGTCGATCTTGGCTGCCGGGAGGGTCGTCGACCGGTCCTTCTCCGGGCCGTCGGCCGTGCAGACGATCGTGCGCTCGGGCTGGGGGATGTCGGTGTACACGGCCAACGTGTGACCTGCCGCATCGGCGTTCTTCTCGGTCGTGGGAGTGACGTTGGCTTCCTGCACGGGCTCCCACGCCCCGGCCGCGATCATCGTGGCGGCGACCCAACCGGTCAGCACCACCAGGACGGCGACGAGATAGCCGAACGGGCTGCGCAGCACCTTCACGCAGCCACTGTGGCACAGCATCGTGCAGGCGCGCCTGCTTGACCCGCGCAGTCCTGGGGTGTGCACTGATCGAAACTCTGTTGAGAGGCCCTGGCCTCGGAGAAGGAGGGACCGTCATGGACGAGGTATTCCTGCTGGCCCGCATTCTGTTCGTCGCGTTGATGATCATGTCGGGCATCGGGCACTTGACCCAGACCGCCGCGATGGCCGGCTACGCCGAGTCGCGCGGCGTCAAGAACGCACCCCTGATGGTGCAGATCAGTGGAGCGGCCATGGTCGTCGGCGGCATCTCGGTGCTGCTGGGCATCTGGGGCGACATCGGCGCGCTGGGCCTGGCGGTCCTGATGGTCGTCACCGCGGTGATGATGCACGGGTTCTGGAAGGACTCCGACCCGATGACCAAGCAGACCGAGATGGTCTCGTTCAACAAGGACATCGCCCTCGCCGGTGGTGCGCTGGCGTTGTTCGTCATCCTCGGCATGCCCGGGGACACGCCCTACACGATCACCGACGCACTAGTCGACTGGTACTGAGCCTCGGCTGAAGATCACGGCAGGGCCGCCTTCTGAGTCGACTCAGAAGGCGGCTTCGTCGAGCTCCATGATCGAGTCGTCGATGCTCTCGGCGATCGCGCGCTCAGCGGTCAGCCTCGGCAGGACGTTGCGGGCGAAGAACGACGCAGCGGCGACCTTGCCCTCGTAGAAGGCCTGATCCGAGCCCGCGCCGGCGTCGAGCTTGGCCAGCGCTACCTCGGCGCCGCGCAGCAACAGCCACGCCACGACCAGGTCGCCCAGCACGTAGACCAGGCGGGTCGTGTTGAGGCCGACCTTGTAGATGTTCTTGATGTCGCCGTTCTCGTCGGCGGGGTTGGCCGACATCAGGTCGGTGAACACCGCACCGAGGATCGCCTGCGCGTCCTCGAGGCCCTTGCCGAGCAGCTCGCGCTCGATCTTGAGGCGACCGTTGCCGCCGTCTGCGCTGACGAACTGGCTGATCTCGTTGGCCAGGTAGCCGATGGCCTGTCCCTTGTCCTTGACGATCTTGCGGAAGAACAGGTCCTGCCCCTGGATCGCGGTGGTGCCCTCGTACAAGGTGTCGATCTTGGCGTCGCGGACGTACTGCTCGATGGGGTAGTCCTGCAGGAAGCCCGAACCGCCGAACGTCTGCAGCGACTCGGTCCCCAGCAGCACCCAGGCGCGTTCTGAGCCGTAGCCCTTGACCAGCGGCAGCAACAGGTCGTTGACCGCCTCGGCGAGCGTGGTGTCCTCGCCGGCGTGCTCCTTGAGGATGATCTCGTCCTGCCACGTGGCGCAGTAGATCGCCAGCGAGCGCAGTCCCTCGGCGAACGACTTCTGCGTCATCAGCGAGCGGCGCACGTCGGGGTGGTGCGTGATCGTGACGCGCGGGGCGGTCTTGTCCGACGCCTGCGTCAGGTCGGCGCCCTGGACGCGCTCCTTGGCGAACTCCAACGCGTTCAGGTAGCCCGTGGACAGCGTCGCGATGGCCTTGCAGCCGACGAACATCCGGGCGTTCTCGATGACACGGAACATCTGGTTGATGCCGTCGTGCACCTCGCCGAGCAGCCAGCCGCGGGCGGGTTCGCCACCACCGGTCGCCGGGTCACCGAACGTGACCTCGCACGTCGTGGACACCTTGATGCCCATCTTCTTCTCGACGTTCGTGACGTAGACACCGTTGCGCTCGCCGGTCAGCTCGCCGGTCTGGTGGTCGAAGTGGTACTTGGGCACCAGGAACAGGCTCAGGCCCTTGGTGCCGGGTCCGCCGACTCCCTCGACGCCCTGGGGCCGTGCGAGCACCAGGTGCATGATGTTCTCGGCCATGTCGTGCTCACCGGAGGTGATGAAGCGCTTGACGCCCTCGATGTTCCAGGAGCCGTCCTCGTTGGGGAAGGCCTTCGTGCGGCCGGCGCCGACGTCGGAGCCCGCGTCGGGCTCGGTGAGCACCATCGTGGCGCCCCACTCGCGGTCGACCATGTGACGAGCGATCAGCTTGTCGCGCTCGATGCCGTTCTCGAACACGATGCGGGCGAACGCAGGACCGCACGCGAACATCCAGATCGGCGGGTGTGCGCCCATCACGAACTCGGCCGAGCCCCACACCAGGGAGGCCGGAGCGGTCTGACCGCCGAGGTCCTCGGGGATCTGCAGGCGCCACCACTCCGCATCCATCCACGCGCGGTAGCTGGCCTTGAACGCCTCGTTCATCGTGACCGAGTGGGTCGCGGGGTCGTAGACGGGCGGATTGCGGTCGGCCTCGACGAACGAGGCGGCCAGATCCTCGCGGGAGATGCGGTCGATCTCACCGATGATGCTCTTGGCGGTGTCGATGTCGATCTCGTCGAACGGCGCCTTGCCGAGGATCTCGCCGCGGTCGAAGAGCTCGAACAGGTTGAACTCGACGTCGCGGACATTGCTCTTGTAGTGGCTCATGCCGACAGTCCTTCACGCGTACGGGGATCACTGGGTCTACTGACCAGTAACTTAAGTATCCGTCGCCCGTGCCGATGACACAAGTCGGCCGCGGTACGAAACCGCGGCCGGGCATGAGAAAGCCGGTCATCTCGGGGGGTGGATGACCGGCCTCGTCTTGAGTGTACCTGACGTCAGAACGTTCGGGTAGGCACGCGACCGAATCCGTCGGTGACGACGAGCTTGATCGACTTGGCCGCTCCGATGATGCTGACGACGGCGATGCCTGCGATGACGGTGAACATGGCGACCTCCTGACTGTGTACCCCTATTGTCTCAACGTCGAACTATCAAGCACAAACGAATTGATCTACGCCATATATGTAGTGTTGCTACATGGACGTGCGGAAACTGGCCCTGCTCAGGGAATTAGCCGAACGAGGCACGATCGGGGCGGTCGCCGATGCGGTGAAGGTCACACCCTCAGCGGTGTCCCAGCAGCTGAAGGCGCTGGAGCGAGAGGCCGGTTACCGGTTGGTCGTACCCGCCGGCCGGGGCGTGGAGCTGACCGTTGCGGGACGTGCGCTGGCGCAGACCGCGACCGAGATCGCGGTGGCGATCGCGAAGGCCGAGGGCCGGTGGCGCGAGCTGATGGAGCGGCCCTCCGGCGAGGTTCGCGTCCTGACGTTCCAGACCGGCGGCGAGATGCTGTTGCCGGGACTGCTGGACCAGATGGCCCAGGTGCCCGAGGTCGAGCTGGTGGTCTCCGACGTCATCGGGCACGTCGTCGACTACGCCGATCTGACACCCGACCACGACATCGTCCTCGCCGACGCCGTGACGACGTCGGCGTCCTGGCACGAGCGCGGGTTGCAGGTGGTGCCGTTGATGGTCGAGCCGCTCGACGTGGCGATGCCGGAGGACCACCGGTTGGCCAAGAAACAGAGCTTGTCGCCCAAGGACGTGGCGCAGGAGACCTGGATCGGGGTGCCGCACGACTTCCCGTACGACGGGATCCTCAAGCAGGTCGTCGCGGCGACCGGGGAACCGGTCAAGGTCGCGCAGCGGATCTCCGACAACGCGATCGTCGAGGCGCTGGTCGCCGCCGGGCACGGCATCGCGATCCTGCCTCGGTTCACGACGCGCGAGCACGAGAACGGTCTGGTGACTCGACCGCTCGTCGGCATCCGCGCCCGGCGTGACATCTCAGCGCTGCTGCGTCCCGACCGTTACGAGCGCCCCTCGGTCCGTCTGGTCATCGACGCCCTCCGGTCCGAGGCCCGTCAGGTCGTCGAAACCCACGGCGCCCGCTGACCCCTCAGGTCTCAGCGGGAGAAGCGTGCGGCGAAGGCGGCGAACTGCTCGCTCTTGAGCGAGACGGCCTGGGCCGAGGCCTCGACGGCGAGGCTGTCCTCGAACGTCGACGACGAGGCGACGGCGATCGAGCGCTTGATGTTCGCCATCAGCTCGGGGTCTCGGGCAGCCCAGGACGTCGCGAGCTCGAGCGACCGGTCCTTCGGGTGCTCGACCAGCTCCTGGGCCAGTCCGATCTGCACGGCCTCCTCGGCCTCGATCAGGTCGCCTTTGTAGAGCGCGGCTGCCGTGTGGGCGGCGCCGATGCGTTGCGTGAGCATCCAGGTGCAGCCACCTCCCGGATGGAGCCCGATCTGGCTGAACGTGGGGCCGAAACGCGCCTGCGGGCCGGCGATGATGACGTCGCAGGCCAGCGCGATGTTGAGGCCGGCGCCCACCGCGGCACCTTGCACAGCAGCCACCGTCGGGATCGTCAGGTCGCGCAGGCCGAGGAAGCAGCCGTAGACCTTCAGCAGGTGATCGCGCAGCTCGTCGACCGGCCGCGACAGGTCGCCGAACAGGTCGGCCAGGTCGGCGCCGGCGCAGAACGCCTTGCCGTTTCCGCGCACCACCACGGCACGAGCGTCGGTGTCTTCCTTGACGGACTCGACGGCTGACTTGAACGCGTCGAGCAACGGCCAGCTCAGGGCGTTGCGTCGGTCCGGGTCATTGATCGTGATGATGCGGACGTCGCCGCGCGATTCGAACTCCACCAGGGTCATGTGCTGACGGTAGCCGGTCGGGCTACCATGACGAACACACGCCGGTGTAGCTCAATGGCAGAGCGCTTGCTTCCCAAGCAAGATACGCGGGTTCGATTCCCGTCACCGGCTCCATCTGTGTAGCTAGGCGAGCGCGAGGAAGAGCTTCTCCATCTTCGCGACGTCGACGTCTTCGGTTCCGCCTTCGGCCAGGCAGCGCTGCAGCCCGGTGGCCACGAGCGCGAAGCCACCGCGATCGATGGCCTTGCTGACGGCGGCGAGCTGGGTGAGCACGTCTTCGCAGTCGGCGCCTTCCTCGAGCATCGAGATGACCTTGGCCAGGTGGCCGTGGGCTCGCTTGAGCCGCATCGTGGCGGCCTTGACCTCGTCATGCTCCAGCTGCATGTACTTCTCCTTCGCCTTCTGCGGTCAGGCCGTCGATCATCGTGCTGAGTCGGCGCCGTGCCTCGTCCGCCACGACCTTGATCTCGGGTGAGTCGCTGAATGCTGTCATGGCTGCTGGGTCGAATGCCTCCACGCGGGTGCGTTCGGCCGACTCGTAGGTCACGACGACGTTGCAGGGGAGCATCGCCGCGATGCGCGGGTCGGCTTGGAGCGCCTGGTGCGCCAGGTGCGGCCGGCAGGCGCCGAGGATCACCTGGGGATCGTGGTCGACGCCCAGCTTGGCGCGCAGCGTCGCGGCGAGGTCGATCTCGGTCAGGACGCCGAACCCGGCTTCGACCAGGTGTTCTCGTACGCGTTCGAGCGTTTCCTCGTAGGGGCGCTCCACCACGGTTTGCAGAGTGAAGTCGGTCATGGACTTTCCTTTCGTCACGATCATCCTACATCCCCCCTGGGGGTTATGATACGGTTGCGACATTATCCCCCTAGGGGGTTAGGAGCGGAGCGCATGAAGCGCGAAAAGGACCCACGATGACCGAACAGCAAACCGACCACGGTGCTCAGACCCTTCGCACCCTCAGGCCGCAGCACCGCGCACTGCGCAAGGCCATCCCCGAGGTGTACCAGGGCTTCGGAGAGCTCAGCAGAGCGGCGTTCGCCGCCGGCGAGCTCGACACCCGCACCAAGGAGCTGATCGCCTTGGCCATCGGCGTCGTCGAGGGTTGTGACGGGTGCATCGCCTCGCACGCTCAGGCCGCGGCCATCGCGGGTGCCAGCCCGCAGCAAGCTGCCGAAGCCATCGGCGTCACGTTCCTGATGCACGGCGGCCCCGCCACGATCCACGGCGCCCGCGCATACGAGGTCTTCTGTGAGTTCCACGACGCCCACAGCGGCCAAGCACCAGCCTGAGACCAACGGAGGACTCATGTGTCGACCAGCACCGTGCCGCACCTGCGGCAAGACCACCTGGGTCGGATGCGGCATGCACATCGACTCGATCAAGGCCCGCGTACCTGCCGATCAGTGGTGCGGGGGCCATCGGTTCGACGAACCGCTGCTCAACCCACCGCGGCGAGGGCGAACGGGAGGACCGCTTCGGCGCCGGCTTGCCGCAGTGCTCGGGCGGCGACCGTGAGAGTCCATCGGGAGTCGACGAGGTCGTCGACGAGCAGGATCGGGCCGTCGGTGTCGGACAGCGCCGCGGTGAGCTCGGGTCCCACGACGAACCGGCCCCACACAGCAGCGAGGCGGTAGGCACTGTTGCCGCCGGGCTCGGAGCGCGGGATCTGCGGGTCGAGGTCGAGGGTGCCGAGCAGCGGCAGACGGCCGAGGGTGCTGATGGTCTGCGCAGTGGACGCGACCAGCTGCGGACGGGTGACCGATGGCATCGCGACGACCCCGACGGGGCGCTGCTCCCAAGGCCAGTCGCGCAGGGTGCGCACGACTGCGGTGACGAGCGGCTCGGGCAGCGGCTGGTCCGTCGCGCCGGCAGCGAACAGCTCACGCAGCGCACCACCCCAGCCCAGATCGGTGAGTCGGGCGACGACGCGGCCGGGCTCGGGGCGTTCGTCGGCCGCGATGCGTCCCTTCACCGGAACTCCGCGCTTGTCTCCTCCCGACGGCCACTGGCCGCGCGGCTCGATCTCGACGCCGACGCGGTCCAGAGTGGCGGTCGCCTGCTCGACCGAGGCGTCGGGCACCTCGGTGGGATACCACGGCCCGGCGCACACGTCGCACCGCCCGCAGGGTGCCGCCGTCGGATCGTCGAGGTCACGCTGGAGCAGCTCCATGCGACAGGTCCGACCGGCTTGGTACTGGACCATCGACTGTTGCTCGAGCTCACGTGCGCGGGCGATGCGGCCGTAGCGCTCGGCGTCGTACGTCCACGGCTGCCCGGTGCCGACCCAGCCGCCTCGCACCCGGCGGACGGCGCCGTCGACGTCGAGCACCTTCAGCAGCAGCTCCAGCTGGGTGCGTCGGACGTCGACCAGCGCCTCCAGAGCGGGGGTGGACAACGGTTCGGGGCCCAGCTCGGCGATGACCCGCTCGGCGCGCGCGGGGTCGGGCATCGAGGCGGTGGCGAAGTAGCGCCAGATCTCCGGATCCTCGGGACCGGGCAGCAACAGGACGTCGGCGTGCGCCGTGGCGCGACCCGCGCGACCGACCTGCTGGTAGTACGCGACAGGAGACGACGGAGCGCCGACGTGCACGACGAAGCCCAGATCGGGCTTGTCGAACCCCATTCCGAGCGCGCTGGTGGCGACGAGCGCCTTGACCTGGTTGTCCTTCAACGCCTCTTCGAGTCGTTCGCGCTCCTCGGGGTCGGTCCGGCCCGTGTACGCGCGGACGTCGTGACCGGCCTCGCGCAGTAGCCGCGAGATGTCCTCGGCTGCCGCCACCGTGAGGGTGTAGACGATGCCGCTGCCGGGCAGATCGCCCAGGTGGGAGATGAGCCAGCCGAGCCGGTCCTTGGCCGACGGCAGCGTGAGACACCCCAGGCGCAGCGAGTCGCGGGCCAACGAACCGCGCAGCGTGAGGACGTCGCCGCCCAGCTGCGCGGCCACGTCCTGGACCACTCGCGCGTTGGCGGTGGCGGTGGTGGCCAAGACAGGAACGTCAGGACCGAGGGACTCGATGAGTCGGGCCAGTCGGCGGTAGTCGGGCCGGAAGTCGTGCCCCCAGTCGGAGATGCAGTGTGCTTCGTCAACGACCAGCAGGCCCATCTGCTCGATGAGCCCGGGCAGCTGGTTCTCGCGGAAGGCCGGATTGTTGAGCCGTTCGGGTGAGACCAGCAGGACGTCGACGTCGTCGGCGGCCAGGCGTGCGGAGATGGTGTCCCAGTCGTCGACGGTCGCGGTGTTGATCGCGGCGGCGCGCACACCGGCGCGTTCGGCCGCTGCCACCTGGTCGCGCATCAGCGCCAGCAAGGGTGAGACCAACAGCGTCGGGCCGGCTCCGCGCGCCCGCAGCAGGGCGGTCGCCACGAAGTAGACCGCCGACTTGCCCCACCCGGTGCGTTGCACCACGAGTGCCCGTCGTCGTTCGTCGACCAGCGCGGTGACGGCTTCGAGCTGACCCTCGTGGAACTGGGCGTCCTCGCGGCCGGTGAGCCGACGCAGCCGGTCCAGCGCTTCCTCGGAAGTGGTCGTCGTCCGGTCGTGTCCGCCCATGACCTGGACAGTACGCGCAGATCGGATAGGTTCGATCCGTGCTGCTCTCAGACCGCGACATCCTGGCCGAGATCGATGCCGGACGGATCGGCCTCGACCCGCTCGAGAAGTCCATGATCCAGCCGTCGAGCATCGACGTGCGCCTGGACAAGTTCTTCCGCGTCTTCGACAACCACAAGTACCCCCACATCGACCCGGCCGCCGACCAGAGCGACCTGACGCGCGAGGTCGAGGTGGCCGGCGACGAGGCGTTCATCCTGCATCCGGGAGAGTTCGTGCTGGGCTCGACCTACGAGCTGGTCACCCTGCCCGACGACGTGGCCGCCCGCCTGGAAGGCAAGAGCTCACTCGGTCGACTGGGCCTGATGACGCACTCGACGGCGGGGTTCATCGACCCCGGCTTCTCCGGTCACGTGACGCTGGAGCTGGCCAACGTCGCGACGTTGCCGATCAAGCTGTACCCGGGGATGAAGATCGGCCAGCTGTGCTACTTCCGGTTGACGTCGCCGGCCGAGAACCCGTACGGCTCGCAGAAGTACGGCTCGCGCTACCAAGGACAACGCGGTCCGACCGCCTCGCGCTCTCACCTGAGCTTTCACAAGACCGAGATCTGACGGACCATGGACGCCATCTGGACGGTGATCGACGAGCAGCGCGAACGCGTCGCGGACCTGTTCGCGGGCCTGACTGATGACCAGTGGGCCCATCGGTCCTTGTGCGCCGGCTGGAGCGTGCGGGACGTGGGCGCACATCTGACCCTGCAATCGCAGTCGGTCGGGCAGGTGTTGTTCTCGACCATGCGTCACCCGGGTTCGCTGAACGGAGTGATCGCCCGCAGCGCGCAGGCGACCGCCCGGTCGCTCACGACGGACCAGATCGTCGAACGGCAGCGTGCGCTGATCGGGAACCACCGTCCCAATGCGTTCGTCACGCCCAACGAGACCCTCGTCGACATCGTGGTTCACGGCCTCGACGTGGCGGTGCCGCTCGGTATCGACATCGAAGTCCCGGATGCGACCGCGCTCCGTGTCATCGAGCTGCTGCAGGGCTATCGCGGAACGTCGAAACAGAAGGTGTTCGGACCGATCGTCGCCCAACCGGACGAATCGGCCGATCAGCGTCAGCAGATCTTGGCGCTCAGTGGGAGAACACACCCCTGAAGCACTAGCGTGGCGGTGTGCTTCCTCTCGACATCACCTCTGAAGTCGCCGCCGCTGTGGCCGACGGTCGTCCGGTCGTCGCCCTGGAATCGACCATCATCTCCCACGGTCTGCCGCGACCGGACAACTTGGCCGCCGCGCAACGATTCGAGCAGATCCTGCGCGACTTCGGTGTCGTGCCGGCCACGATCGCAGTTCTCGACGGTCGCCTGAAGGCAGGACTGACCGAGTCCGACCTCGACCGCATCGCGAACCAGGACATCGCCAAGCTCAGCGTGCGCGACCTGCCCATTGCGGTGGGCCGCGGCGAGTCCGGGGCCACGACCGTCGCCGCCACGTCGTACGTCGCCGATCTCGCCGGGATCCGGGTCTTCGCCACCGGCGGCCTCGGCGGAGTGCACCGTGGAGCGAACGAGACGTTCGACGAGTCCGCCGACCTGACGGTCCTCGCGCAGGTGCCGATCACCGTCGTCTCGGCCGGCGTGAAGTCGATTCTCGACATCGGGGCGACCCTGGAGCGCCTCGAGACGCTGAGCGTCCCGGTGGTCGGCTACCGGACCGAGTCGTTCCCCAGCTTCTGGCTGACCGCGTCCGAGCACGAGCTGGACTGGTCGGTCGACGGTCCCGATCAGGTCGCCGCCGTGATGGCCGCACGCGACGCCCTCGAGCAACGGGCCGGCATCGTGGTCGCCAATCCGTTGCCGGTCGACGAGCAGCTCGATCCTGCGGTCCACGACGCAGCGCTCGACCAGGCGTTGCGGTTGGCCGCCGAGCAGGGGTTGTCGGGCAAGGACGTGACGCCCTTCCTGCTGCAGACCATCGTCGACATCACGGGCGGGGAGTCGCTCGCGGTGAACCTGAAGATCGCGGAGAACAACATCCGTGTCGCGGCGGACATCGCCACGGCGTGGGCCGCACTGACGTGACGGGGGTCGTCCTGGTCGTCGGTGACGTCGTCGACGACATCGGTGTCCGACCGCTAGGTGTGATGTCCAGTCAGGTTGTCCAACCTGGTGATGGGTGCAGCCTTCCCGATTGCTGAGTGGGGCCGGTGGTGGTTGTACTCGTGGATCCATGATGGCAGTGCCGCGAGGCGGGCTGACTCGGAGTTGTAGAACTTCTTGAACGCCCAGCCCTCGGCCAGGGTGCGGTGGAATCGTTCGATTTTCCCGTTGGTCTGCGGCCGGTAGGGACGGGTTTTCTTCGGTGTGATGCCCAACTCGGCGCAGGTGTCGCGCCAGAGGTGGGACTTGTAGCAGCTGCCGTTGTCGCTGAGTACCCGCTTGACGGTGACACCGCGGTCGGCGAACCAGGCGACTGCGTTCTGGAGGACCTCTACTGCGGTTTCCTTGGTCTCGTCGTCGTGGGCTTCGACGTAGGCGACGCGAGAGTAGTCGTCGATCACGGTGTGCAGATAGCAGGTCCCGATCAGTGGCTGGTGGTACTTGTTCCTGGGCCCACCGGTCCGGGCAGCTGTCGCGGCACGGTTCTTGTCGCCCTGCTGCTTGCCGACATAGCGCCAGCCACCGCCGTCAGGGATCTTGCCGAGCTTCTTCACATCAACGTGGATCAGCTCGCCAGGAGCCTCGTGTTCGTAGCGTCGGATCGGCTCGCCCGTGGCCCGGTCGACGTGCGTGAGGCGGTTGATCCGGCATCGGACCAGGACCGCGTGGACGGTCGAGGAGGCCATGCCGAGTCGGTCAGCGATCTCGACCGGACCGAGTCGCTGCTTCCAGCGCAGGTGCACG
>DATMSF010000165.1:0-10669 GCA_035565535.1 Aeromicrobium sp. | reverse complement strand
CTGGCCGATCTGGCCGACGACCTGCAGCACGATGCCGACACGATGCAGCGGTTCGAGGCGCTCAAGGCGCGCATCCTGACGCAGCCTCGGGTTCTCGACACCTCGATCCGCCTGTGGGACGCCTTGCGCCGCGCCCTGATCGGGGCGCTCGGCGACGAGGACGGGTTGCTGCGGAGGCGCATGCTGCAGGAGGTCGAGGCAGGTGCTCGCCGACTGATCGACGACCAGGCGCTGGCCGGCCGGCTCGATGACCGGCTGGCCGACATCGCCTCGTACGCCGTCGCCAACTACGGGAGCGAGGTCGCCACGATCATCTCGGCGACCGTCAACCGGTGGGACGGCAAGGAGACCGCCGAACGGATCGAGCTGCACGTTGGCAAGGACCTGCAGTTCATTCGCATCAACGGGACGGTCGTCGGTGGACTGGCCGGTTTGATCATCCACACCATTTCGCACCTGTTCTGACCTGTCCACATGTGGACAACCTGTGGGTAACTCGCGAGGAATTGTGGGTTACGTCACACAACCTGTGGGCAACCTTGTGGATCGCGAAATTTCCTGAAATTTCTGAGAAAAGCTCTTGCCAAGTCCGGGCGCCGGGCATAGAAATGTCCTACGCACTTCTTCGGAAGAGCGGGAACGAGATCAGATCCGATCCCATGGCCGGAGGCGCAAGTCGAAGGCGGTCGGCCCGTGATGAGGCCGGCGGGAGAGGTGACGAGATCGGGATGAGGATGGGAGATCATCAGACCCATCCGACCTCGAGGCCCCGGGAAACTCATACTTTCCCGGGGCCTCACCCAATTCTCCCCGATGAACCGCCCGGCCCGCCATGGTCGGCGTCACACCGCGGCCTCGACCGCGATTCGGAACCGGGCAGGGCATTTGCTAGAGTTCAGTGCTGCCTCGGCAACGAGGAAGCACCACTCGTCCGGGTGGCGGAATGGTAGACGCGCTAGCTTGAGGTGCTAGTGCCCAGTAATGGGCGTGGGGGTTCAAGTCCCCCCTCGGACACAGCAGATGGCGGCCCGCACCGGCCGCCATTTTCGCTTGGCGGACCTACCGCCCACGGAGAAGACCAGTCGGGGCAGACCAGCCAGGGAAAACCAGTCAGGCTTGACCGGATAGACTTCGACGCCGTACTGTCACCCATCGTGAGCACCGGTCCGGCACGCGCCCAGCAAGAGCGCAGTCGCGAGGTCCGCAAGGTGATCTTGGACGCGGCCGTCGACGTGCTCGTCACCGAGGGGTACGCCCAGGCGACGACCCTGCGGATCCAGAAGGTCGCCGGCGTGTCGCGCGGTCGCCTGCTGCATCACTTCCCGTCGCGCGACGACCTGCTCGTCGCCGCTGCCCACCACCTGGCCACCGAGCGGATCGCCGAGGAGCGCCGCAACGTCGATTGGCCGAGCGATCCCGGCGCACGCATCGACGCCGCGATCGACGTCCTCGGATTGAGCTACACCCAGCCGTACTTCTGGGCGGCGACCGAGCTGTGGGTGGCCTCCCGGGTCCACGACGACCTGCGCACCGCTCTGTTCCCGTCCGAGCAGCAGCTGGGTGCGATCGTCCGCGAGCACACCGCCGCCTACTTCGGTCCGGAGCTGGCCGCGCACCCGTTGTTCCCCACGATTCGCGACATGCTCCACACCAGCCTGCGCGGCGCCGCGCTCACCACTGCCTTCGACCGCCGTCCCCAGACCTTGACCAATCACGTCGAGAAGCTCAAGCGGCTGGTCCGCGAGCTGCTCCTCACCGACCCGCCCATCCAGGGCACCACACAGGAAGCGTGACCACATGGACATCCAGAACACCGTCGCCGTCGTGACCGGGGGAGCCTCCGGGCTCGGACTGGCCACGACCGAGGCACTCGTCGCCGCCGGGGCCAAGGTCGTCGTCATCGACCTGCCCGGATCGCCCGGTGACGACGTCGCGGCACGGCTCGGAGACGCTGTCCGGTTCGCACCGGCCGATGTCCGCGACGAAGCGGCCGTCATCGCCGCCTTCGATGCCGCCGCCGAGCTCGGCGACGTGCGTGTCGTCGTCAACTGCGCCGGCACCGGCGACGCGGTCAAGACCGTCGGCCGCGACAACGAGCCGTACCCGCTGGACAAGTTCCAGCGCATCATCGAGATCAACCTGATCGGCACGTTCAACGTGCTGCGGATCGGTGCGTCCCGCATGGCCGCCCAGGACCTCGTGGGAGAGGAGCGCGGCGTCATCATCAACACCGCGTCCGTCGCGGCATTCGACGGACAGATCGGCCAGGCCGCCTACTCGGCGTCCAAGGGCGGAGTCGTCGGCATGACGCTGCCCGTCGCCCGTGATCTGGCCAAGATCGGCATCCGCGTCATGACGATCGCCCCGGGTCTGTTCGACACGCCGTTGCTGGCGAGTCTGCCGGAGGAGGCCAAGAAGTCCCTCGGCCAGCAGGTGCCGCATCCCAGTCGGCTGGGCCACACCGCCGAGTACGCAGCGCTGGCTCGGCACATCATCGAGAACCCGATGCTCAACGGCGAGACCATCCGCCTCGACGGCGCCATCCGCATGGCGCCCCGCTGACACCCCTGGAACGGAGAGATCGACATGAGTGGTCTGAGGACCAAGTTCACCGAGGCGTTCGGTATCGAGGCGCCCATCGTGCAAGGCGGGATGCAGTGGGTCGGTGTCGCCGAGCTGGCCTCCGCCGTGTCCAACGCCGGCGGCCTGGGCATCCTGACGGCCCTGACGCAGCCGACCCCTGAGGCGTTGGGCAAGGAGATCGCCCGCTGCCGCGAGATGACGGACAAGCCGTTCGGCGTCAATCTGACGATCCTGCCCACCATCACCCCGCCGCCGTACGAGGAGTACATGCAGGCGGCGGTCGAGGGCGGCGTCAAGATCATCGAGACCGCCGGCTCGAACCCCGAGCCGTTCCTGCCGACGCTGCAGGCGGCCGGCGTCAAGGTGCTGCACAAGTGCACCAGTGTCCGACACGCAGTGAAGGCGCAGAAGGTCGGAGTCGACGGCATCAGCATCGACGGCTTCGAGTGCGCCGGCCATCCGGGGGAGGACGACATCCCGGGCCTGGTGCTGATCCCGGCAGCAGCCCGCGAGATCACCATCCCGATGATCGCCTCCGGCGGATTCGCCGACGCCCGCGGCCTGGTCGCGGCGCTGGCACTCGGAGCGGACGGCATCAACATGGGCACCCGATTCATGTGCACGGTCGAGTCGCCGATCCACCACAAGATCAAGGAGACGATCGTCCAGAACACCGAGCTGGACACCGACCTGATCTTCCGGCAGCTGCGCAACACGGCGCGAGTCGCCAAGAACGCCGTCAGCCGGGAGGTCATCGAGATCCTCAACGACGGTGGGCAGTTCGAGCAGGTTCGCGACCTGGTCTCGGGCGCTCGTGGCAAGACCGTCTACGAGCTCGGTGACCCCGATGCGGGCATCTGGAGCGCCGGCACGGTGCAGGGTCTGATCCACGACATCCCGCCCGCAGGCCAGATCGTCACCCGCATCGTGGAGGAGGCCCGCGAGATGATCACCGGTCGCCTGGCCGCCGCGCTGGTCTGATCGGTCAGACGGGGAGCAGACGCGACACGAATCGCGTCAGCTGGTCGACGTTGCTGCACTCGTGCATCTGGACCACCTCGGCGTACTCGGTCGCCACCGAGTCGCCGAGGCCCCACCGCATCGAGTGCTCCGGGTTGAGCCAGAACGTCCGGCGTGAGCGTTGCGCGATCTCGTGCAGGGCCGCGAAGTTCGGGTCCTGGTTGTTGTTACGTCCGTCACCGAGAATCAGCACGCACGTCCGCGGCCCGACCGCGTCCAGGTAGAGCTCGGCGAAGTCGGCGAAGGCCTCTCCGTAGTCACTGCTGGTGTGCCACTTGGTGATCGTGGCCTCGCGGGCGATCCGTCCGGCCAGATCGGTCTCCTCGCGGTCGACCATGTCGGTGACCTCGTCCATCGCGTTGACGAAGGCGAACACGCGAACCTTGCTGAACTGGCCCCGCAATGCCTGCACCAGGTGCATCGTGAACCCGGAGAATCCGGCGACCGATCCCGAGACGTCGCACAGCAGCACCAGCTCGGGTCGCGCGGGGTGCGGTTTGGCGTAGACGGGCTTGATCGGGATACCACCGGTGCCCATCGAACGACGCAGGGTCCGCCGGATGTCGATGCGGTCACGTCGATTCTTCCGGCGGCGGGCGGCCAGCCGGGTCGCGAGTCGGCGCGCCAGAGGCTGCACGCTGCGCCGCAGCTCCTCGAGCTGCTGACGGTTGGCGCTGAGGAAGTCGATCTGGTTGTTGCCCGGACGGACCGCGTGCCGGGTCACGACGTCGCGGCCACGAACCTCGGCGGTGCGACGCCGCGCCTCGGCCTGGACCATGTGCCGGAATCGCTCGATCGACTGGCGCAGCTCGTCTCGAGCGAGCCGATCGGTGAACTGGCTGTCCGTGCCGTCACCGGTACCGCGCCCGTGCCCCTGGCCCTTCGCACCGCCGTGTCCCTGCTGTTCCAGTACCTGGGCGATCAGCGTCTGCGGCCGCAGCCGTTCCAGCGTCTGGTAGGCCGACCAGCCGGCCGTGTTGGTGCCGGGCACACCGACCTCGCCCAACAGGTCGACGGCCATCTCGGCGATCTGCTCCAGGGTGCGCAGGTCCCCGTCGGCCAGCGCCATCGCCAACAGGTCGCGCAGATCCTCCAGGTCGACGTCCGCGGCGTCGAGCACGGCCTCGGAGACCCCCACGCCGGCCGGGAAGAACAGGTCGAACGTCATGTCGAAGACGTCACGCTGTCCGCCGCGACGCACGAGGGCGGCAGCCAATCCTTCGCGGAGCAGGTCGCGATCCTGCAAGCCCAGCACGTCGATGACCGCCGCTGCGTCGACCGTCTCACTCGTGCCGGCCGGGATGCCCTTGGTCCGCAACGCGCCGACGAACGCGACGAGTCTGGCGGTCAGGTCCTCGGCTGCCGGTTCGGTCGGTTGAGCGGACATGTCAGGATCCCAGGACCGTGTTCAAGTCCAGCTTCGCGGTCGCCTTCTCCGCATCGTCGCGGTGCTTCAGGATCACACCCAGTGTCTCCTGCACGATCTCGTCGTCGAGGATGTCGGCGCCGAGCGCCAACAGCGTGCGTGCCCAGTCGATCGTCTCGGCCACCGACGGCGCCTTGCGCAACGGCATGGCCCGTAGCGCGTTCACCACGCGTACCACCGAGTCGGCCAGCGTCTTGTCCAGGTTCGCCACCTTCAGGCGCACGATGTCGGCCTCCAGGTCCGGATCGGGGAAGTCGACGTGCAGGAACAGGCAGCGGCGGCGCAGCGCCTCGGACAGCTCACGTGTCGCGTTCGAGGTGAGCACCACGAACGGCCGTTGGCTGGCCTTGACCGTGCCCAGCTCGGGAACCGTGATCTGGAAGTCGCCCAGGACCTCGAGCAGCAGCCCTTCGATCTCGACGTCGGCCTTGTCGACCTCGTCGATCAACAGGACCGTCGGACCGTCTCGTCGGATGGCCTGCAGCAGTGGGCGGGGGAGCAGGAACTCCTCGCTGAAGATGTCGGTGCGCGCCTCGTCCCACGCCTCGTCGCGGCCCGCCGTGATGCGCAGCAGCTGCTTGGCGTGGTTCCACTCGTACAGCGCACGCGCCTCGTCGACACCTTCGTAGCACTGCAGGCGGATCAGCGCGGCGTCCGTCGCGTCGGCGACGGCCTGCGACAGGGCCGTCTTGCCCACGCCCGCCGGCCCCTCGACGAGCAGCGGCTTGCCCAGCGTGGCCGCCAGGAAGACCGTGGTCGCGACGGAGTCGGACGCCAGGTAGCCGGCTCGCGCCAGTTGCTGCTTGACGTCGGCAGGGGAGGGGAACAGCACGCTCATGTTCCGATCATGCCGTGTGTCGTGCCAACACGCCGCGTAGGGTCGCCCACATGACGTCCTACGTGCCTGAAGCGGAGACCGTCGAGATCTGCCGCGATCTGATCCGGATCGACACCACCAACTTCGGCGACGCGTCCGGACCTGGGGAGCGCGTCGCGGCCGAACACGTGGCGGCGCTGCTGGACGAGGTCGGCATCGACTCGACGATCTATGAGTCCGAGGTCGGCCGCGCGACCCTGGTGGCTCAATGGGGCGACCGGAGCTCCAGCCGACCCGGACTGGTGCTGCACGGACACCTGGACGTCGTTCCCGCGCAAGCCGCCGACTGGAGCGTCGACCCGTTCGCGGGGGAGATCCGCGACGGCTACCTGTGGGGACGCGGGGCGGTCGACATGAAGGACTTCGACGCGATGCTGCTGTCGGTGGTCCGCGCCCGGCAACGCGCGGGGCGACTGCCGAACCGGCCCGTCACCTTGGTGTTCACCGCCGACGAGGAGGCCGGCGGACGCCTGGGAGCACACTGGCTGGTCGAGCACCATCCTGAGGAGCTGGACGGATGCACCGAGGCGATCGGCGAAGTCGGTGGATTCTCCACCGAGGTCGGCGGCCGACGGCTCTACCTGATCGAGTCGGGGGAGAAGGGCATCGCCTGGATCAAGCTGATCGCCCGCGGGACCGCGGGTCACGGGTCGATGCGCAACTCGGACAACGCGGTCGTCCACCTGTCACGGGCCCTCACGGCGCTGGCCGAGCACGACTGGCCGGTCGCACCGGGACCGTCGATGCAGATCCTGCTCGACAAGGTCCGCGAGCTGACCGGGTCGACGGGCGATCCCCATGAGCTGATCGAGCACTTCGGCTCGGCAGCGCGCATGATCGACGCCGGACTGCGCAACTCGACCAATCCGACGATGCTCGAGGCCGGGTACAAGCACAACGTGATCCCGGGGGAGGCCGTCGCCTACGTCGACGGGCGCTACCTGCCGGGCGACGGGGACGACTTCCTGCCGCAGGTCCAGCAGATCGTCGGCGACCGGGTCACGGTCGAGCCCCACATCATCGATCGGGCCCTGGAGTACCCGTTCACCGGCGATCTGGTCGACGCCATGACCGTGGCGCTGCACGCCGAGGACCCCGATGCCGACATCGCGCCGTTCCTGATGTCCGGCGGCACCGACGCCAAGGCCTGGGACAAGCTGGGCATCACGTCGTTCGGTTTCACGCCGTTGCGCCTACCGGGTGATCTGGACTTCACGTCGTTGTTCCACGGCGTGGACGAACGCGTCCCGGTCGACGCGCTGGAGTTCGGGTCGCGGGTGCTGGACCGCTTTCTCGACCTGGCCTGAGCTACCAGGTGGGGTTCATCCGCATGATCTTGCGGCGCAGCACCACGGTGCGCCGCCCGGTCCGATCCTTGCGGAGCCGGTCGAGCTCCCAGCCGTGATACTCCGCCGCCTGGGTGAGCAACCGACACACGGCGTTGCGCGACTGGTGGCGATCGATCGTCAGATTCCAGAACTCGTACTCGACCACAGCAATCTGCTCTCTGTCAGCCCGGGACCGGCCCGGGGTCGGAGACGTCGTCCAGGGCTTGGACGATCTCGTGGGGAAGCTCGACCTCGTCGGCCTCGAGATTCTCGGCCAGCTGCGCAGCGGTGCGGGCGCCGAGGACGGCCGAGGCGACCAGCGGCCGGTCGGCGATCCACGCCAGTGCCACCTGACCCGCGGTCACACCGAGACCTTCGGCGGCGCGAGCGACGGCCTCGACGACGCCGGATGGCGACCGCAGGAAGCGCCCCAGGGCCGGGTCCCATCCCGGATCGGCCCCGCGGGAGTCACCCGGGATCGCGCCGCCGCGGTACTTGCCGGTCAGGACCCCGCCCTTCAACGGCGACCAGGCCAGCACGCTCATCCCGTGGTGCTCCAGCGCGGGCCCCTGGTCGATCTCGAGGCGGCGCTGCAGCAAGGAGTACTCCAGCTGGTTGCTGACCAGCGGCACGGCGGACGGGCGGTGGTCCAGACCGAGCCGGGCCGCCGTGGTCTGCCAGGCGTTGAAGTTGGAGATGCCGACGTAGCGGGTCCGACCGGTCGTGACGGCGTGCTCGAGCGCGGCGAGCACCTCGTCCAGTGGGACCGTCGGGTCCCACCGGTGGATCTGCCACAGGTCCAGATGATCGGTCCCCAGGTCGGCCAGCGTCCGGTCCAGCTGATTCAGCAAGGCGGTGCGGGAAGCGTCGATCATGTCGTGCGGGGGGCCGTCCGGGCCGAAGCGGATGCCCGCCTTGCCCGTCAGCACCACGTGTTCGCGTGCGCCGAGCTTGGCCAGCAGGCTGCCGACGACCTGCTCGGCCTGGCCACGTCCGTACACCGGTGCGAGGTCGATCGTCGTCCCACCGACCTGCAAGAACGTCGTCAGCTGGTCCTGTGCGTCGTAGGCGTCGGTCGAGTCGCCCCAGGTCATGGTGCCCAACGAGAAACGCGACACCCGAAGGCCCGACCCCCCGACCTGCCGCAGCTCCATGCTGGTCAGGCTAGCCAGCGTGGTGCCGCGCGCGCCGCGACACGCCGATGGAGCCGAGGCGGTTAGGCTCGGGTTTCGTGGATCTTCTCCAAGCAGTCGTCCTGGGCACGCTGCAGGGCCTGACCGAGTTCCTCCCGATCTCCAGCAGCGCCCACCTGGCGATCTTCCCGAAGTTCTTCGGCTGGGACGACCCGGGAGCCGCGTACACCGCTGTCGTGCAGATCGGTACCGAGCTGGCCGTGCTGCTGTACTTCTGGCGCGACATCTGGACGATCGGCAGCGGGTGGGTGCGCGGCGTCTTCTCAGCTGACGCCAGGCTCGAGCCCGAGTGGCGCATGGGCTGGTTCATCATCGTCGGCTCGGTGCCGATCGTCGTGCTCGGGCTGCTGCTGCAGGACCTGATCGACAAGGAGTTCCGCAACCTGTGGGTCATCGGCACGATGCTGATCGTGCTGGGCGTCGTCCTCGGCCTGGCTGAGAAGCTCGGCCGCAAGATCAAGCCGATCGACCAGCTGAACGCCCGCGATGCCGTGCTGCTCGGCGCGGCGCAGGCCGGGGCACTGGTGCCGGGTGTGTCCCGCTCCGGCGCGACGATCTCGATGGGGTTGTTCCTGGGCTACGAGCGCGCCGCCGCCACTCGCTACGCCTTCCTGCTCGCGATCCCGGCGGTCGTGGGCGCCGGCATCTACAAGCTCAAGGACATCGGCGACGGCACCAACGCCTACGGTTGGGGCCCCACGATCGTCGGCACCGTCGTCGCCTTCGTCGTCGGCTTGGCGGTCATCCACTGGCTGCTCAGGTACGTCAGCACCCGCTCCTACGCCCCCTTCGTCGCCTACCGGATCGCCCTGGGCGCCGTGGTGCTCGTCCTGGTCGGCACCGGCGTCATCATCGCCTCCACGACCGTGGCCTAACCCCCGAATTTTGCGGGGTCTTGCACCGGTTCACCCGCGTCGACCGGTGCAAGACCCCGCAAAATTCACAGCCAGCCGGACTTCTTGAAGCGGCGATACACCCACGTGCACAGGCCCAGCATGAGGACCAGGCAGAGCGGGTAGCCGTAGGTCCAGTCCAGCTCGGGCATGTGGGCGAAGTTCATGCCGTAGATGCCGGCGATCGCCGTGGGAATCGCGAAGATCGTGGCACCGGCGGCCAGCTTGCGCATGTCCTCGTTCTGACGAACGCTCAGCTGCGCCAGATGGGCGTTCAAGGCGTTGTCGAGCAGGTTGTCGATCGCATCGATCGCATCTGCGGCGCGGGTCAGGTGGTCGGCGATGTCACGGAAGTAGGGGCGCGCTTCCTCGGGAGCCGACGTCAACGCGTACCTGGTCACCGGATCACGCAGCGGCTGGACCGCCCGGCGGAACTCCAAGGTCTCGCGCTTGAGGCGATAGATGCGGTTCGAAGCGCTGGACCGGACGTCGGAGAACACCTCGGTCTCGACCTCCTCGACGTCGACCTCCAGCTCGGTCGCGACGTCCTCGTAGTGATCCACGATCGCGTCGACCACGGTGTGCATCGCCGCCGTCGGCCCGTGACTCATCGCGCCGTCCAGCGACTCTGCTCGTCGGCGCGCCTCACGCAGATCGGGCCCACCGTGGCGCACCGTCAGCAGGAAGCGGTGACCCATCATCAGGTTGACCTCGTGGGTCGAGATGTCGTCGTCGCTGTAGGACACCGTCCGCAACGACATGAACAGGTGATCCTCGTACGCCTCGATCTTGGGGCGCTGATGCGGTTCGAGCGCATCCTCGACCGCCAGCGGGTGCAAGCCGAGCGACGCACCGATGGCGGTCATCTCCTCGTCGGTCGGTTCGTTGAGGCCGATCCAGACGAAGGCGTTCCCGCTCAAGTCCGCCAGTGCCGCGTCGAGAGCCTCGCTGTCGTGCGCCACGTCCTCACGGCGACCGTCCCGATACACCGCGCAGTCGATGATCACGCCGTCATCGTGGCACCGTCGCGCGACGAAATCGCGGCGACAGGCCGCAGGACCCGATGCTCGCCCTCCTGAAGCGCCGGCCGATCGGGCTGGTTAGGCTCTGGGCATGCGCGCTTGGGCCGACCCGACTGTTCCGTCACTTGCGGATCTCGGCCTCGGCAGCGGACCGCAGGTCGCCGTGCGAAACACCGCAGGGGGTGCTCTGACCGTCCCGGCGAGGGGCCAGACCGCTCGCCTGTACGTCTGTGGCATCACGCCCTACGACGCGACACACATGGGGCACGCCAACACCTACCTGGTGTTCGACCTGCTGCAGCGAGCCTGGCTCGACGCCGGCCTCGA